>NZ_JBFOCV010000001.1:0-7138 GCF_040907975.1 Aeromonas sp. s10
GACCTGGTCAGGCGAGCCGGCTCATATCGCGTCAGTCATCACCCCTGGACATTGACCAGGATCCGGCCGCGCACCTGGCCTGCCAGGAAGGCATCCCCCAGGGTCACGACCTGGGAGAGAGGCACTTCCCGGGTGAGGAGATGGAGGCGGGTCAGGTCGAGATCCTCGGCCAGTCGGGCCCAGGCCTGCTGGCGCTGCGGGCGCGGTGCCATCACGCTGTCGATGCCATAGAGGGTAACGCCGCGCAGGATGAATGGCATGACGGTGGAGGGGAAGTCCATCCCTCCCGCGAGACCGCAGGCGGCCACGGCGCCGCCGTAGCGGGTAGTGGCGCAGGCATTGGCCAGGGTGTGGCTGCCGACGGTGTCGATGACGCCGGCCCAGCGTTCCTTGCCCAGCGGGCGTCCCGGCGCGGCCAGTTCGGCGCGATCGATCACCTCGGCGACGCCGAGGGACGTCAGATAGTCGGCCTCGTGCAGCCGCCCGGTGGCGGCCACCACTCGATAGCCCAGCTTGGCCAGGAGGGTGATCGCCACGCTGCCCACGCCGCCGTTGGCGCCCGTCACCAGAATGTCACCGTCACCGGGGGTGATGCCGTGCTTCTCCAACGCCATCACGCAGAGCATGGCGGTGTACCCTGCGGTGCCGATGGCCATGGCGTCCCGGGGCTGGAAGCGCTCAGGCAGGGCGACCAGCCAGTCGCCCCGGACCCGTGCCCGCTCTGCCAGCCCGCCACTGTGGGTCTCGCCCACGCCCCATCCGTTGAGCACCACCTTGTCGCCGGGGTGCCAGTCGGGATGCTGGCTCTCCAGCACGGTACCGGCAAAGTCGATGCCGGGGATCAGAGGGAAGCGGCGTACCACGGGGGCGGCGCCGGTGAGGGCCAGGCCATCCTTGTAGTTGAGGGAAGACCACTGTACCGCCACGGTCACATCCCCGGCAGGCAATATCTCCTCGGAGAGGCTCTGGTAGCTGGCGCGATAACCCGCCTCGTCTTTCTCGATCAGAATACCGTTGAACATCTTGTCTACTCCCATTAATTGGACTGACTGACTATTAATCTTCGTAAAAAATCTATTTGGCCAAGGTCATGAAAAAGCGGAGAAAAGAGAGCATGGGCTCGGTATCGCCCACCAGGCGTGCGCGCAGTACGGCCCCTTCCCAGCCGATCCAGAACTGATGGGCGAGGGCAGGGCAGTCACATTCAGGGGGCAGCTCCCCCGCCGTCACCGCATCCCTCAGGCAGCGGGCGAGCAGCGCCTCCCAGTCGAGGAGGATCTGCTCGAGGCGCAGGCGCAGCTCGGGGGACAGTTGCACCACCTCCTGACCCAGGTTGCCCACAAGGCAGCCTCGCTGGAACGCATAACGGGTCATGCCCCGGCAGGCGCTGTCGACGAAGGCGACAAGACGGGCCAGGGGGGGCAGGCTCTCATCCTCCAGATAGCGCGTCAGCTTGCGGCAGAAGTAATGGTGATAGGCATCCATGACCGCCAGGGTGAAGTCGTGCTTGGTGGCGAAGTAGTGATAGAAGGAGCCCTTGGGGATCCCGGTCGACTGCAACACCCGCTCGATGGAGGTGGCGGCGATTCCCTGCTCGGTCAGCAGCTCCATGCCCCGGCGGATCAACAGATCCCGGGTATCGGCATAGGTGTGCCCGTGCTGGGCAGGGCGGCCGCGAGGGCGGCGAGGCAGAGCGTCGCTGGTTGGCATGGGGGTTATTAGACGCCTCAACTAGAAATGATGCAAGCCCGGCGCCGGGCTAAGGCTCGGGGGATGAGATCGGGTGGTCTTGGCAAGATGGAGCCAGCGGGGCAGAAAACAGCGAGGGCGCCATTGGCGCCCTCTCATCGATGGGTGGCTGGGTCTCAACTGCGCAGCTTGTTGTAGACAAACAGCACGATCAGGGCGCCAACGGTGGCGATGATGATGCTCGGCAGGTTGAAGCCGGTGACCGTTCCCATCCCGAACAGGGTGCTGACATAGCCCCCCACCATGGCACCGACCACCCCCAGGATCACCGTCATGAAGAAACCGCCGCCATCCTTGCCCGGCATGATCCATTTGGCCAGGATGCCGACGATCAGCCCCAGTACCACCCAAGTAAGAAATCCCATGGTCATCTCCTCGTTATGTGCAGAGAACCAGAGTATATGCAGGGATCCTGCTTGTATCCCGCCACAGCACGGCGTGAGTCAGAAACGGTCATATGAGACTCGCTCATGACCATGGCAGGCAGAGGGCCTCAGCCGAGCGCGCGGGTGTCGAGGCGCTGCCCGGCGGGGGAGCAGACCAGCACCGATCCCTGCTCGAACCAGTCCCCCAGCACGATGCGCCGCGCTGCACGCCCATCCAGAGTGAAGTCGTGGATGGCGGGCCTGTGGGTGTGACCGTGGATCATCAGGCGGCAGCCGTGCTGGCGCAGCATCTCGTTTACCGCCTCCGGGGTCACGTCCATGATGATCTGGCTCTTGTGGGCATTCTCCATCTGGCTCTGGCCGCGCATTTTGTGGGCGATGGCCTGGCGGCGCGAGAGCGGCAGGCGCAGGAAGAGCCAGCGCAGCCACTTCTGTTGGGTGATGCGGCGAAACTTCTGGTAGCCCTCATCCCGGGTGCAGAGCAGATCCCCGTGGCTCAGCAGCACCCGCTCGCCGTACAGCTCGATGACACAGGGGTCGCCAAGCAGGGTCATGCCGGCCCGTTTGGCAAACTGGCGCCCCAAGAGGAAGTCGCGGTTGCCGTGAATGAAATAGAGGGGCACCCCCTGCTGGCTCAGGGCGAGAAAGGCATCGGCCACCTCGCGGTGGAGCGGGTTGGGGTCGTCGTCCCCAATCCAGAATTCGAACAGATCCCCCAGCACATAGAGGGCGTCGGCACCGGGCGCGTCTTCGGCCAGAAAGCGCACCAGGGCCGCCGTCATGTCGGGCCTGCCTTGGCTGAGGTGAATGTCACTGATAAAGAGGGTGCTCATGAGTTCCTGGGCATCATGGTAAGAGAGTCCCGCCTGGGTGCGGACAAGGCCTGTGACCTTGCTCGTCGAGCGGGTGGGGGAGGGAAGGGCAGCAGAGCCCCGCAAGGTTGACGCCCTCCAGGGTCAGCAACGCCTCGTAAGGGTCGCCGGACAGGCCCAGCAGGCGGCACATGGCCGCTTCCCCCTTGAGCCCTTCATCAACACGCAGGCGCAGCACTTCCCGGTGGAAGGGGGCGCCAAAGCGCTCAAGCAGGGCGGCCATCAGGCTGAGGTGGCGCCAGCCATGACACGCCTCGAGGGGATCAGGGGTGAGGTAGAGCTCGACTGGCCAGCACTGGCCATCTGGCCCGTGGCGTCGCTGCTCGGCGATCCAGACCTGCTCGCCCTTGCTTCGCACCTGCCAGCCTTGTGCTGCCAGTGTCGCGGCAAGGAAGGCCGGGGCCGGATGCTGGCAGAGGATGTCGAGATCGCTGCCGGGCCTATCCAGCCCGATGGCGATCGTGCTCACCAGGGCCAGATCGTTGCACAGGGGGCCAAGCTCATCCCACAGGCCGCCGCTCAGCAGGGCGTGGGCCGAGCGCTGACGTTCGTTGCCCTGGGCCAGATAGTCGAGGCGGCGCCAGTTGGGGGCGGCAGATGGAAAAACTGCGGCCGGGGCCGCAGTGGTATCAGAGCCTGGCCGGCAGGGATTACTCGGCAAGGGTCACCTTGGTGATGACGACGTCTTCGGTCGGAACGTCCTGGTGCATGCGGCCGTAGTTGCCGGTCTTCACGCCCTTGATCTTGTTGACCACGTCCATGCCGGCGGTCACTTCACCGAACACGCAGTAGCCGAAGCCCTGGGTGGTGGCGGACTTGAAGTCCAGGAAGTCGTTGTTGTTCACGTTGATGAAGAACTGGGCGCTGGCGGAGTGCGGCTCCATGGTGCGGGCCATGGCGATGGTGCCGACCTTGTTGGACAGACCGTTGGCCGCCTCGTTCTTGATGGGAGCGCGGGTCTCTTTCTCTTCAAAGCCCGGGGCATAGCCGCCACCCTGGATCATGAAGCCGTCGATGACGCGGTGGAAGATGGTGTTGTCGTAGTGACCGTCACGGCAGTATTGCAGGAAGTTGGCCACGGTCTCCGGGGCTTTTTCCGCGTTCAGGGTCAGGGTGATGTCGCCGTGGTTGGTGTGCAGAGTAACCATGAGTTGTCCTTTCATTTTGACGCGGGCAGCAAGGTGCCCGCAGGTGTATGGCATAAAGTGGTGGCAATTCTAGCCCATCAAGGCCCTGCGGCATAGATGGCAGGGGGGAGAGGGGGCTTTTTCTGCCTCGTTTTCTATACCGGATGCGGTTAGAATGGCAGGCCATTTTACTCACAGGCAGTGGTCATAAGATGCTGAAGATATACAACACACTCACTCGTCAAAAAGAAGAATTCAAACCTATCCACCCGGGCAAGGTGGGCATGTATGTGTGTGGCGTCACTATCTATGATCACTGTCATATCGGCCATGGCCGCACCTTCGTCGCCTTCGACGTCGTCGCTCGCTACCTGCGTTATGCAGGATACGACCTCACCTATGTGCGCAACGTCACCGACGTGGACGACAAGATCATCAAGCGCGCCGCCGAAACGCACGTGACCTGTGACGATCTCACCGAGCGCCTCATCGGCGACATGCACCAGGATTTCGACGCCCTCGGCATGGTGCGTCCGGACATCGAACCCCGCGCCACCCAGCACATCGGCGAGATCATCGCCCTGGTTGAAACCCTGCTGGAAAAAGGGCACGCCTACGTGGCGGACAACGGCGATGTGATGTTCATCGTCGAGTCCTACGCCGACTACGGCAAGCTCTCGGGCCAGGATCTGGAGCAGTTGCAGGCCGGCGCCCGTGTCGACGTGGTGGATGCCAAGCGCAACCCGCTCGACTTCGTGCTGTGGAAGATGTCCAAGCCCGGCGAGCCGACCTGGGACAGCCCCTGGGGCCCGGGTCGCCCTGGCTGGCACATCGAGTGCTCCGCCATGAACTCCAAGCACCTTGGCAACCACTTCGACATCCACGGCGGCGGCTCCGATCTGCAGTTCCCGCACCACGAGAACGAGATTGCCCAGTCCTGCTGCGCCCACGGTGGCGACTACGTCAACACCTGGATGCACAGCGGCATGGTGATGGTGGATAAAGAGAAGATGTCCAAATCCCTTGGCAACTTCTTCACCATCCGTGATGTGCTGGCCCACTACGACGCCGAAACCGTCCGTTACTTCCTGATGTCCGGCCATTACCGCAGCCAGCTCAACTACTCGGAAGACAACCTCAAGCAGGCCCGCGCCGCCCTGGAGCGCATGTACACCGCCCTGCGCGATCTGCCGGCGGCGGCCGCCGCCGGTGGTGACGAGCAGGTGGCTCGCTTCGTTGATGCCATGGACGACGACTTCAACACCCCGGAAGCCTACTCCGCCCTGTTCGATCTGGTGCGCGAGATCAACCGCCAGAAAGCCGAAGACATCGCTGTCGCCGCCGGCCTCGGTGCCCGTCTGCGGGAGCTGGGCGCCGTGCTCGGCATCCTGCAACAAGACCCCGAGGCTTTCCTCAAGGGTGACGAAGCAGACGAAGAGGTCGCCGAAATCGAGCGCCTGATCGCCGAGCGCAATCAGGCCCGCGCCGACAAGAACTGGGCTGCGGCGGATGCCGCCCGTAACCGCCTCACCGAGATGGGCATCGTGCTGGAAGACAGCGCCGGCAAGACCAGCTGGCGCCGTGCCTAATGCCGGCGGCGCTGCTCGCGCCAACAGGTTGATCCAATAAAAAAACCGCAGCCCTTGGGCTGCGGTTTTTGTTTGTGGCTTTTCCCTCGACACCTCTTAAGCCTCGGCATCCTTCGGTCTGATCCCCTCGCCCCTTGGGGGAGAGGGTCAGGGTGAGGGGGCTCGCATCATTACTCACCGGAGTGCCTGCAAGCCGTCTGTTGCTTGCCCCCAGTTCCTACCTGATCTGGTTGGCTCCTCTGATCACGGCTGGTCTGGCAGTGTGTTCAGGTCTTTGGTGCGCGCCTCGGTCAACTGGGTGAGACAACTGCTGTGGACCATGGGCGCCATTGATCCCCCTTCATAGACGCCGGCCTCGTAACGGCACTGGGCATCGCGAAAGGCGATCCAGGCCCGTTGCGCGGTTCTCAGCCTCTCCAGCTGTGCCTTCTCCAGGGAGGCAACCCGCTTTTTATAGGCGGCATTGAGCTTGGCATCGGCTCGCTGGTAATCCTGAAACGCACAGATGTTCATGTCGGTTTGTGTCACCGGCGCAGTACAATCCTGTTCGGCCTGAACGGCAGTGGTTGCCAGCAAGAGCAACAGGGCGGGATAGGGTCTCAAGAGGCAGTTCCTTTGTGGTAGGGAGAGGGCCAATATACGGCATAAACCGGCCCGATGGCGGCTCTGTTTTTCAAGAATAACAAGGAGATGACGTCATGAAGTTGAACTGGAGGCCGTTTCTGGCCCTGCCTCTGCTGGCGTCCGGGCTGTCTGTGGCCGCCACTGCCCCCGATATGCAGGCCCAAGTACGGGCCAAGGTGGCCCAGTTTCTCGACTGGGAGCGCCAAGTCAAACCGAGCGGCCTCTATCAGGCAGACCTGGGCGGTGCGTTGCCCAAAATCGTCTCCCCCGAGCTGCTCTGCCTGCTCAATGCTGCCTCCAAGGCGCGGGAGATAGCCACTCGCGAAGCCCCGGACGAGAAGCCCCCCTTCGTCGAGGGCAACCCCTTCCTGCCCAACGCCTGGGATAACCTGCTGAGCTCGGAGATCCTCTCGTCGCGCGTCATCGCCGGCAGCCGGGATCGCAGCGAGGTCAAGGTGCGCTTCACCTTTGGCGAGCCGGGCACCCCGCTCGACACCCCCAGCGGCACCTACCGTTTTGTCAGCACCTATCTGGTGAAGGAGGGGCCGCAAGGCACCCGCATCACCGATATCGACGCTGGCGGCAACTGCGATTTCTGCCAATCCGGCAGCCTGCGCGCCGCCCTCTATGAGACACTCACCGCCTATCCCGCCGCAGGGGGAGAGCAGTGCAAGGGATTGGGGAAATAGAAATCAGGTGTATGGAGATGGTATTCACCTGACAGTTGCCCACAAAAGGGAGTGGTCATACGGCTTCAAACCGGATAACAAAACGGTACCCCTACCGTGTTA
>NZ_JBFOCV010000010.1:0-22556 GCF_040907975.1 Aeromonas sp. s10
CCGCCATCGGAGCTGGTCAGCCCGGTCACGGTGCCGCCCACCACCGTCAAATCGTCCAGCTCGAACCCGGTCACCTTCTCGCTGAAGGTGAAGGTGACGTCGCTGGTCTCGCCCACGGTCAGCTGGTCGTCGGCGATGTGGACCACCACGCTCGGGGCCAGGGTGTCGATCGCGGTGTCGTCACTGCCGCCAGTGCCCTTGTTGTCGTTGAGATCGGTGTAGCTGCCAGGCTTGACGGTGACTGATGCCGTACCTTCAAAGCCCGGGGTCGGGGTGAAGGTACCGGTCCAGGTCTTGCCGCCATCCGTGCTCTTCAGGTCGGTAACCGTGCCGCCCTCTACCGTCAGGTCGCCCACCTCGAAGTCTTTGACCTGCTCGCTGAAGGTGAAGGTGACGTCGCTGGTCTCGCCCACGGTCAGCTTGTCGTCAACGATGTTGACCACCACGCTCGGGGCCAGGGTGTCGACGCTGTAACCCTCGGTATCGGTCACGGTGGTGCTGTTGCCCGCCGCGTCGGTGGTGGTGACCTTGGCGTCGATCACCTTGTCCCCATCGGCCACCAGCTCGCTACCCGGCACATTGATGCTGAAAGTCTTGTCGGCCAAGACCAGACCGGTGAAGGCCTTGCCATTGACGGTCAGGGTGACGGTGTCGCCCTCTTTCACGTCGCCACCCACGCGACCGGTCACGGCGATGTCCTGCTTGGACTCGGCCGCGTTGATCACGTCGTCAGGGGTGATGTTGCCATCCAGGGTGATGCTGGCATTCGGTGGAGTGGTATCGAGCAAGGTGGTGTTGTCGGTGGCGCTGGCCGGGTTGCCCGCCGCGTCGGTAACGCTGGCCACCACGGTCAGGTTGCCATCCGCCAGCCCGCTCAGATCGGCGCGGGTCTGGTAGTTGCCGTCGGCATCGGTGACGGCAGTGACTGTCACGCTCTTACCAGTGGCATCGCTGATCACCAGGGTCACGGTGCGGTTCGGGCCGACATCGGAGGTGCCGCTGATGGGCGTGTTGGCCACATTGGCCGCGTTCACGTCATCCAGGCTCACCGTGATGTTCGCCGTGGTGTCCACGCTACCATCGTCGCTCGACGTGCCTCTGTTGCCAGCAGGATCAGTCACGCTGGCAGTCACGTCATAGCCCCCATCCGGCAACGGCGTCACGACATCCGCACTGTAACTGCCATCCGGTTGTACCGTGGCGGTCAGGGTCTGCTGATTGCCGTTGGCATCGGTCACCGTCAGGGTCACCGTGCTGCCGGGGGCGGCGTCCGTGGTCCCCGTGATGGTCGGGGTGTTGTCATTGGTATTGTCCGGTGCATTCACCGTCACGATCGGAGCCGTAGTGTCCACGCTGCCATCATCGGTCGCGGTACCGGTGTTGCCGGCCGGATCGGTCACGGAAGCCGTCACCTGATAGCCCCCTTCGGCCAGCGGTGTGGTGACATCCACGCTGAAGCTGCCATCCGGTTGCACCGTCGCGGTCAGGGTCTGCTGATTGCCGTTGGCATCGGTCACTACCAGAGTCACCGTGCTGCCAGCGGGGGCATCCGTGGTACCGGTCAGGGTCGGCGTCCGATCGTTGGTGTTGTCGGGGGCAGAGACGGTGATGACGGGAGCGGTGAGGTCGACCAGCTCATCCTCGCTGCTTTGCGCATCCACCAGCGGCGCCGCGCCAGCCGGGTTCGCGCTGTCAAAGCCTGCGCTGGAGATGGTTGCATCACCGGTACGATCGATGGTGACGAAACCGCCGTTGCCGCTGGCACCAGCCACCCCGCCCGCATTGCCTGCGGCCGGGGCTCCGCCCGCCGCCGACGCTTCGAATGCCTTGGTGGGGTCGGTTCCGTCCAGAATCGCTTGCTGCAAGGCGGCGATGTCATCGGGCGTACCCGCGTTCGCCAGCACGGCGTCACCCTGTTCGGGGCGCTCGCCGGAACCCAGGGTGAACGTGGTCTCCCCTCCCTGGAAGCTGGCCCCTTCGGGCGCAAGCAATACCGCATCCTTGGGCAGTACATCGCCTTCTGCAACGAGTCTCTGGCTCCCGTCGGCGGCGACCAGATACATTTTGCCTTGCAAGTGGGTAACGACGACATCCTGATCCAATACGATGCGCTGATTGCTCATGGTTTCTCCTGAAATATCGAAGGGCATATTGCTCCAGCCTCCAATGTGCCCGTTTATCAGGCCATAAACCAGTGAGAAAAATCGAATGAACAGACCGAAATGAAGCCGGGTTTCGGGGTGAAAACGAAGGGACGCCGAAGATGAATAAAATTAATTAAATCAATAGCATCAATTGTGACAAAACGAAGACGGGAGCCTCATCGGCTCCCGTCTTGTGAGGTGTCAGACACCGGCCCAGAGCAGGATGGCCAGCAGCTGGGGCGAGATGATCCGCAGGAACATCACCAGGGGGTAGACGGTCGCGTAAGAGAGTGCGCTGGCACCACTGGTGGGGTGCATGCCGTTGGCAAATGCCAGAGCGGGAGGATCCGTCATCGAGCCGGCCAGCAGACCGCACAGCGTGAGGTAGTTGAGCTTGCCATAATGGCGTGCCAGCACACCCACCAGCAGCAGCGGGATCAGGGTGATTGCCACACCGTACATCATCCATGCGGGACCGTCGCCGTTGATCAGGGTGTCGATGAAGCCGGCCCCGGACTTGAACCCCACCACCGCCAGAAAGAGCACTATGCCTATTTCCCGCAGCGCCAGGTTGGCGCTCGGCGGCATGAACCAGTAGAGCTTGCCGATGCTGCCGATACGAGAAAGGATGAGCGCCACCACCAGCGGTCCCCCTGCCAGCCCCAGCTTGAGCGCCGCCGGGAATCCCGGCAGGTAGAAGGGAATGGATCCGAGCAATACTCCCAACCCGATGCCGATGAAGACGGGCAGCATCTGCACCTGCTGCAGTTTCTGCTGCACGTTGCCCACCACGCTGGTGACCGCCTCGATGGCATCGAGCCGCCCCACCAGGTTCAAGATGTCACCGAACTGCAGACTGGTCTGACTGGTCGGCACCAGCTCGATGCCGGCCCGATTAAGGCGCGAGATGACCACATCGTATTTCTGCTTGATGTCGAGATCGCGGATCCGTTTGCCGAGCACCTGCTCATTGGTGACCACCACCCGCTCAACCCGCAGATCGGTCCCGCGGGTGGAGAGGGAGGTGTCTACCTCCTCTCCAAGCACCAGCAGCACCTTGTGCAGGGCATGGCGCTCCCCCACCAGGTGCAGCAGGTCGCCAAGTTCGATACGCGAGTCGGGCTTTGGCACCATCAGCTCGTCGCCACGCTTGAGGCGGGAACAGATGACGTCCGCCTCGTCCAGACTCGGGATCTCGCGGAGCATCAGGCCATGCATATTGGGATTGCGCACGGCAATGTTGATGGTTTGCAGACTCTCCTTGGTCTTGCCTGCCTGCTGCTCGAAAGCGACCGCCTCCTCCTCAATCTTGATGTGGAAGAACATACGGATGAGCCACATGGTGAGCAGGATGCCGCAGATACCGAACGGGTAGGCCACCGCATAGCCCATCCCCATCAGGCCGGTGGATCCAGGATCCGCCCCCAGCTCGGCCAGGATCTGCTGGCCAGCCCCCAGGGACGGGGTATTGGTCACGGCCCCGGAAAAGACCCCGAGGATCACCGGCAGCGGTACATCGAACAGCTGGTGCAACGCTGCAGCCACCAGGCAGCCGAGTAGAACCAGCAGGGCCGCGAAGCCATTGAGCTTGAGGCCCGAACTGCGCAAAGAGGAGAAGAAGCCGGGACCGACCTGGATGCCTATGGTGTAGACGAACAGGATCAGGCCGAATTCCTGAATAAAATGAAGTGTTTGCTCATCCAGCTTCAAGCCGGACAAGCCGGCGAAGTGGCCCACTATGATGCCGCCGAACAGCACCCCGCCAATACCCAAACCCACGCCATAGACTCGCCAGTTTCCCAGCCAGAGCCCCAGCACTGCCACCAGCGACAGCATGCTGATGGAAAGCGCGATCTCACTCATCGTTTGCATCCTTTCCAAACTGAACTGGCACTAGCTTGTCAGCAAACGAAGGGGGCAACTGTGGGGTGCCGCACGAATTCAGGCTTTCATGAGCACAAAAATACCAATTAAGGGTTAGCCATCAGATGTAGCCATAAATGGCCATGAAGTGGCACAGACTGCCCCCCAGCACAAACAGGTGCCAGATGGCGTGGTTGTAGGGGATGCGCTTGGCCACATAGAAGATCACTCCCAGGCTGTAGATGAGACCACCCAGCCCCAGCAGCAGGAGCCCGGTACCATCCAGATGCAGATAGAGCTGGTAGATGACCACCAGCGACAGCCAGCCCAGCATCAGATAGGTAAATAGCGACACCTTCTTGAAGCGATTGATGAAGATCAGCTTGAACACGACCCCCGCCAGGGCCAGCCCCCAGATCACCACCATCAGTCCTTTCGCCAGCGGCGTATCGAGCGCCACCAGCAGGAAGGGGGTATAAGTGCCGGCGATCAGCAGATAGATGGCGCAGTGATCGAACAGCTTGCTCCAGCGTCTGGCCGCCACCGAGCTCACGCTGTGATAGAGCGTCGAGGCGAGATAGAGCAATACCAGGCTGGCACCGTAGACGCCGTAGCTCAGCAGTACCCTGGGCCCCTGATCCCACCCCTTGTGCAGCAGCAAGACCAGTCCCAGTCCGCCCAGCAGCAGCCCCAGCCCATGGCTGAGGCGATTCGCCCACTCTTCCCGTGGGGAGTACCCCGTCACATCCATCATTACCTCCAACCCATTACCGGCCCACTCTAGCGGCCGACGTTTCAGGCTACAAGTGTTAGCTGAAAATAAAGGGGCGAGGAGAGGGAGGGCCAGAGATGGCTGTGCCCCCCGCCCCTTTGGTGTATGCTCTGCCGCCGACGCCGCCCATGCGGATGGCCGCGTCTGCCCGACAATCTGGTCTGGAGAACCCGATGAAGCTCACTGAACTGTTTACACAACCGGATCCTGATTTCGGCAAGGCCATGACGGCCCTGCTGGAGCATTTCCATCATTCCGACGACAGTCAGGCCCCCTATCAGCGGGGCAGCTTCACCCACCAGCTCGATCAGTCGTGCATGCCCGCCTTCGGCATCTCTCCCCGGGACTATCTGGCACGGCTCGCCACCCTGGTACCCGGGGCATCGCACCTCACCTCTCCCCGCTACATGGGACACATGACGGCACCGCTGCCGGCCTTCACCGCCGAGCTCTCCCGGCTCTTGGTGATGCTCAACCAGAACCCGATGAAGATGGAGTCATCCCGTCTGCTGAGCTTTCTGGAGCGGGAAGTGCTGGCCAAGCTGCACCGTCTGGTCTACCGCCAGGACGACGCCTTCTATGCAGCCCAGATGCATGCCAAGGATGCAGCCCTCGGCGTCATGACCAGTGGCGGTACCATCGCCAACGTCACCGCTCTCTGGCTGGCCCGCAACCGGGCCTGTGGCGACAACCTGTTCGCCCTCGCCGAGCAGGGCTATCGCGGCGCCGTCATTCTGGGCTCGCGGCTGATGCACTACTCCTTCGACAAGGGGATGGATCTGCTGGGACTCGGGGCTCGCAGCGTCTGGCGTCTCGACACAGACGAGCACAATCGGCTCAGTCTGGCGGCACTGGAACAGGCCCTTCAACAATGCAGGGAGCAGAAGCTCAAGGTGCTGGCGCTGGTCGGCGTGGCCGGCAGCACGGATTTTGGCTCCGTCGACCCGCTGCCGGAACTGGCCGCCATCGCCCGGCGCGAGCAAATCCACTTCCACGTGGACGCGGCCTGGGGTGGTCCGACCCTCTTCTCGCCCCGCTATCAGGGATTGCTTACGGGGATAGAGCACGCCGATACCGTCACCCTTGACGGTCACAAGCAGTTGCTGGTCCCGCTCGGTACCGGCATGCTGCTCTGCCGCCAACCGGACCTGATGATGACAGTGAAGCGCGAGGCTCCCTACGCCATCCGCGCCACCTCCTTCGATCAGGGTCGCTTCACTCTGGAGGGGACCCGTCCCGCCAACGCGCTCTATCTGGATGCCGCCTTCCAGATGCTGGGGCAGCAGGGTTATGCCCAACTCATCGACGCCAACTACGACAGGGCGCGGCGAATGGCCGCGCTCATCGACGCCAGCCCCGCCTTCGAGCTGATGTCGGCACCTGTCATGAACCTGCTCTCCTACCGGTGCATTCCGCCCCACCTGCAAGGTCAGGTGCCCGATGTGGCGGCCAACGAACAGATCAATCTCTTCAACGTCGCCCTGCAAAAAGCCCAGCGCGCCGAAGGGCACAGCTTCGTCTCACGCACCCAGCGCGCAGTCTCCCGCTATGGCGAGCAACCACTCACGCTGCTGCGCGCCGTCCTGCTCAACCCCCTCATCGAGGAAGCAGACATACGCGCATTGCTGGACGATCAGGTGCGCCTTGGCAACCAGATTGCCAGCCAGCTGTTCGAGTAACCCGCAGCCCCGGGAAGGAACTGCCTGCAGAATGGACGGTCTTATTCATTTGCCGTTGTCTGACGGGCAGGTACACTGAGTGAAATTTTGAGGTTAGAGCCCAGCATGAAGCAGTTTATCGAGTTCATCCCCCTGATCGTCTTCTTCGCGGTCTACAAGTTTTACGACATCTACACCGCCACTGGCGCCCTGGTGGTCGTCACTGGCCTGCAACTCCTGTACAGCTGGCTTCGCTATCGCCGGGTCGAGAAGATGCAGTTGTTCACCTTCGTGCTGGTCGGTTTCTTCGGCGGCCTCACCGTCTTCTTCCACGACGATGCCTTTATCAAGTGGAAGGTGACCGTCATCAATGTGCTCTTTGCCCTCGCCCTGCTCATCGGCCGCTATGGCTTTGGCAAGAACCTCATCAAGCAGATGCTGGGCAAGGAGCTCCAAGCCCCCGACCGGGTCTGGGACAACGTCAATCTCGGCTGGGTCGGCTTCTTCACCCTGTGCGGTCTGCTCAACCTCTACGTGGCCTTCAACCTCTCCCAGGAGATGTGGGTCAACTTCAAGGTGTTCGGCCTGCTGGGCATGACCCTGGTCTTCACCCTGCTCAGCGGCGTCTATCTCTATCGCCACATGCCGGCCGAGCAGAACGCAGAACAGAAAAAATAACCGCAACCAGAAAGGGATTGTTCCATGTGGTATCTGATCTACTCCGAAGATGTCGCGGGCAGCCTGCCCCAGCGCAAGCTGGCACGCCCTGCCCACCTGGCCCGCCTGCAAGCCTTGCAGGATGAGGGCCGCCTGCTGACGGCCGGCCCCAACCCGGCCATCGATGCCGAGGATCCGGCCGATGCGGGCTTCACCGGCAGCACCGTCATCGCCGACTTTGCCAGCCAGGCCGACGCCCAGGCCTGGGCCGATGCGGACCCCTATGTCGCGGCAGGGGTCTACGCCAGGGTGACCATCAAACCGTTCAAGAAAGTCTTCTGAGCCCATTGAGGCTGACAAGAAAAAGGCCGGACACTGTCCGGCCTTTTCGTATCCGATGCTGACTCAGGCCCTGGCCACAAACCAGGGATTGAGGATATCGGGCTTGTTGTAGCAAAGCGGCGAACCATCGAGCTGGGTGACGCTGCCCCCCGCCCCTTCCAGTACCGCCTGAGCTGCCCCCGTATCCCACTCGCAGGTCGGTGCGAGCCGCGGGTAAAGCTCGGCCTCCCCCTCGGCAATGATGCAAAACTTGAGAGAGCTGCCCATGGAAACCAGCTCGATCTCGCCCCGCTCCAGTTCGCCAAAACGGGCCAGATACTCGAGTGTCTCCTGCGACAGGTGATTGCGACTGCCCACCACGCGCCACACTCGCCCAGCGTCATGAGGGCGGGTCTGGATGGTCTCGTGCCTGCCATCGGCCACACGCCAGGCGCCAATCCCCTTGCCCCCATACCAGAGCTTGTCCAGTACCGGGGCATAGACCAGCCCCCAGCGCGGGGTCCCCTGTTCAATCAGGGCGATATTCACCGTGAACTCGCCGTTGCGGGAGACAAACTCCTTGGTGCCATCCAAAGGATCCACCAGCCAGTAGCGGGACCAGCCGAGTCGCGCAGCCATCACCTCGGGGGAGGATTCTTCCGACAACACCGGGATATCGGGAGTGAGACGCGCCAGCGCCTGAACGATCACCTCGTGGGCCCCCTTGTCCGCCGCCGTCAGCGGGCTCTCGTCCTGCTTGTACTCCACCGCAAAGGGCTGACTGTAGATAGACATGATGGCCTCACCGGCGGCGCGGGCGATGGGCTCCAGTTCGGAAATGGCGGGTAGATACATGGAAAAGAGTTCTCGCTCAAAGGGTTGGTCAGTGTAACCGAGTGAGTATCTTCGGCTTATAGCCGTTTGCACTGACTTATACAGTGTCAAAACTGACAGACAAAAAGTGGCGCAACACAGCTAATGATAAATATGCCACTAAGGCAGATTCATAAGGATGTGAAACATGAACAAGAAGACCCTGATCGCCGCACTGCTGCTGAGCTGCCTCCCCCTGTTGAGCCAACCTCTGCTGGCCGCCGACAAGGCGGCGACCAAGCCTGTGGCCACAACCCAAGTCAAGGAGAGCGGCAAGATCAATCTCAATACCGCCAGCGCCGGCGAGCTCACCGCCCTGAAGGGCATTGGCGAGAAGAAGGCACAGGCCATCATCGACCACAGGGAGAAGGAGGGCAAGTTCACCTCCGTCGATCAACTGGCGGACGTCAGTGGCATCGGACCTGCCACGCTGGAAGCAAACCGGGACATGATTATCGTCAAGTAACCGGTTTGAATCCCTATCATCCCGAGGGCAGCCTGTGGCTGCCCTATTTTTCTTCGGGTATCATGAGCCCACTTTGTATCTTCGGACTCACTCCATGAAAAAGACACCGCTCGTTGTTCGCAAGGCCGTTCTCCCCGTTGCCGGTCTGGGTACCCGCATGCTGCCCGCCACCAAGGCCATCCCCAAGGAGATGCTGCCCGTGGTCGACAAGCCGCTGATCCAGTATGTGGTGCGCGAAGCCATCGCCGCCGGCATCAAGGAGATCATCCTGGTGACCCATTCAAGCAAGAACTCCATCGAGAACCACTTCGACAAGAGCTTCGAGCTGGAGGCGACCCTGGAGAAGCGGGTCAAGCGCCAACTGCTGGAAGAGGTTCAGCACATCTGTCCCAAAGACGTCACCATCATGCACGTGCGTCAAGGGGAAGCAAAAGGCCTGGGCCATGCAGTACTGTGTGCCCGCCCCCTCATCGGGGATCAACCCTTCGCCGTGCTGCTGCCGGATGTGCTCATCGACGAGGTGGCCAGCGATCTGAAGCAGGACAACCTGGCGGAGATGGTGCATCTGTTCGAAGAGGAGCAGATCAGCCAGATCATGGTGGAAGCCGTCCCCGAGAGCGAAGTGGACAAATACGGCATCGCCGACATCAAGGGGGAGGCCCTGAGCGAAGGCATGTCCCTGCCGATGCAGGCCATCGTCGAGAAGCCACCCCGGGATGAAGCCCCGTCCAACCTGGCCGTGGTCGGTCGCTATGTCCTCTCGGCCAATATCTGGCCCTTGCTGGAAAAAACCCCGGCCGGTGCCGGCGACGAGATCCAGCTGACCGATGCCATCGCCATGCTGATGGAAAAGGAGCAGGTCAATGCCTACTTCATGAAGGGACGCAGCCACGATTGCGGCAGCAAGCTCGGTTACATGAAGGCCAATGTGGAATACGCCGTGCGCCATCGGGAACTTAGCAAAGAATTCACCAGCTGGCTGAAGCAGTTTGCCAAAGAGCTGTAATCTCTGAATATTTACAAGATAAGCAGAATAAAAAACTGGGCATCATTCGATGCCCCTTTTCATTTTATAAACAAATATTCAACCATTGATAGATAAAATATCGCTAAATCATAATATTGTAATTTAAAGTCGCTTGTTCTATAAGGATTAAGGCTTGTTCCTAGCCCTTGCATAAAATTTCTAAAAAAATATAAGACACAGGTGGAAGTTCCAATGAATAACCCGTCCAAAGGGACCTTTTTAGGTCACCCTAAAGGGCTTTTTTTGCTCTTTAGTACCGAACTGTGGGAGAGATTCTCCTATTACGGCATGCGTGCCGTGCTCGTCCTCTATCTGACCGACCTGACCGCCAACGGTGGCATGGGCTGGACCCAGGCCGACGCCCTCAAGCTGTACGGCATCTATACCGGTCTGGTCTACATCACCCCCATCATCGGCGGCTGGCTCGCTGATACCTTCCTGGGCCAGCGCCGTGCCATCCTGTTCGGTGCCGTGCTGATGGCCGCCGGCCAGTTTACCCTGGCACTGCCTCACGCCATGTTCCCTGACATGGTCAACACCGTCTTCTATGCCGGCCTTGGCTTGCTGATCGTGGGCAACGGCCTGTTCAAACCGAACATCTCCACCATGGTGGGCGACCTGTATAAAGAAGGGGATCACCGTCGTGACGGCGCCTTCACCATCTTCTACATGGGTATCAACCTGGGCTCCCTGCTGGCCGGCGTGATCTGCGGCGCCGCCGCCACCGCCTATGGCTGGCAAGCCGCCTTCGTCAGCGCCGGTATCGGCATGCTGCTCTCCCTGGTCGTGCAGGCCACCATGGCCCAGCGTTTCCTTGGCGACATCGGCCGTGTGCCCGCCGCCCAGCGTGCCGCCCTGCAGCGCTCCAAGGAGCAAAAAGCGCCCCTGACCAAACAGGAAGTGGATCGCATCAAGGTGATCCTGGTACTGGGCCTGTTCACCATCATCTTCTGGGCCGGCTTCGAGCAGGCCGGTGGTCTGATGAACCTGTATGCCCAGGAGTATACCGACCGCATGATCGGCAGCTTCGAAGTGCCGACCGCCTGGTTCCAGTCCCTGAACCCCTTCTTCATCATCACCCTGGCCCCTGTCGTGGCCGCCATCTGGATCAAGCTCGGCAAGAAAGAGCCGAACTCCCCGGTGAAATTCGCCATGGGCCTGCTGTTCCTGGCCGTCGGCTTCCTGTTCATGATCGGTGCCGTGCTGGAGCAAGGTGGTGATCAGGCTGTCAAGACCTCCATGTTCTGGCTGGTCGGTGCCTACCTGTTCCATACCCTGGGCGAGCTCTGCCTCTCTCCCATCGGTCTCTCCATGGTGACCAAGCTGGCTCCGCTGCGCCTGGCCTCCCTGATGATGGGTGCCTGGTTCGGTTTCGTGGCCCTGGCCAACTATGCCGCCGGCTTCATCGGCTCCTTCGTCGGCGAATCCGGCGCCATGGCCATCTTCGGTGGCATCGCACTGGCCGCCGTGATCAGCGCCCTCATCCTGCTGACCATGGCCAACCGCCTGGTCTACTGGATGCACGGTGCCGAAGGCCCGGCCAAAGAGCCCGAAGAACAAGAGCAGAAACTGCAGTCTGCGACCGTTTGACCGGTCAGGACAGCAGAGACCAAACAGGGCGCCCATGGGCGCCCTGTTTGCATGTGTTCACTTCACGGCGTCAGTGGTGACGAACCTGCATCGTCAGGGCGCTGCCGCTGTCACTGCGAAACTGCAGATCAAAGGGCTCGTGCCAGCTTCGCCTGTGCAACGTGTAGCGACTGCTGCGCATCAAGCCGAGCGGCAACCCCCCTGCACGCATCAACCAGTGAGGTGAGGTGAGCCCGGCATTTGCAAAAAGCAGCCCATCCTCCTGATCGAACAGCAGGGCCGCCATGGCAAAGGAGTGACGCAGGCCCGACTCCAGCAGTTGCAGATTGAGGTAATCCAGCAATCGGTGTGGCTGGGTCAACAGCAGGCTCTCTTGTTGCTGGTATTGGCGATAGGGGCCGTTCATCAGGGATCGCACCAAGGCACCACAGAAGGCCGCATCCACACCGAGGATGGGCAATTCCATCACCAGTACCAGCAGCTTGTCGTCCAGTTTGAAGGTATCCGGGATGAAGAGATTGCCCATGCCGGCAAAGGTGACCTGCCAGGGCCCCCACTCCTGCATGCCAGGGGGGGCTAACCAGGCGAGCAGCCGGCTGCTCGCCAGATCGTGGCCACGGAAGAAGTCGATGTGTTCCATCAGCTCCAGTTGCTGGCTCTGATGCCCGAGGTTTGTCAGGCATTGCTCGATGCTGCGGCGGATCTGCTCATAGTCATTCACCGGTTTGATGAAGAAGTCCCTGGCCCCCGCCCGCAGCGCACGCTCGATCGCAGCCATCTCATCCTGACCGGAGATGACGATGACGGGCACCTGTGGATAGCGGGCGGTGAGGCAGGCAATCACCTCATGACCATCCATGTTCGGCATGTTCAGATCACACAACACCACATCGGGGTGATAGAGCGCTGCGGCAGAGAGCCCCTCAATCCCGTCTTCTGCCTGAAAGACGCAGGCCCCGTCGTGCTCGAGATAAGATACCAGTGAGTGGCGAAAAACCGCTTCGTCTTCTACCACCAAGATCCGTAGTCCGGCTTTTGACATCTTGACAAAGCTCTTATTAGTCAAATGGTTATTTGAGCATTAAGACTAGATCATGGGCGCTGGATACCGCCACACAATATTGTCGAGCAGCGAGCTGGGCTGGCCTTGGTATCTGCCAAGCGTTTGAAATAGTCCGACTATTTTGCTCGCCCCCTTGCGCAGAGATGATCAGCAACCGTCGCCCGGCAGCCGTTCTCTCGCAGGTCGGCACCATGAATTGTATGAGGCACCGCCATGAGGGATAATGCCCTCCACTCCAGATCGTGAAGCAGACCATGACGCCAGCCGAATACAGCGCCCTCGCCCATCCCAGACTCTCCCATCCGGCCCGCAGCCTCTATACCCTGCAACTGCGCCGCTTGGTGCTGGAAAATCGGCTGGCCCGACTCAACTATCCCGAGCTTGGCCGGGCACTGGCTGTCGTCGATCCGGGCAATCCCGGTGGTTTCAGCTATCAGGTCAACGCTCGCCAGCTGACCGAGCTGCTCGACGAACTGATGGAGGCCGAACTGCTTCAGGTCGAGGCCCAGGCTGACAGTGAGCACTACCACCAGTGCCCTTTCCAGTTGCCGTTGCTGAGCCAGCGGGTGCGCAGCCCCCTGCCGGCACGCCCGTTCCAGATGCACCTGCAGTGGCGTCCGGACGAAGAACTGCCTGCTCTCGCACGCCTGTGCGGGGTGATCGATGCCAGCTACAGCGAAGAGGATCTCGGGGAGTTCATCGCCTACTGGCTCGGCCGCCCCGAGGTGTTCGACTCCCAGCACCAGTGGATGTTGAAATTTATTCGGGCCATCAAGAGTCGGCGCTACGCCCGCCGCCCGGCGACCGTGGTCACCGGGTACCAGCAGGTCGCGCCAGCCCCGGTAGAGGCTGGCCCGAGCCGCCGGGCGCAAGAGATGATCGATGAGGCCAAACGGCTGGCACAAGCTCAGGAGCCGGAGAATGATTGATACCAGGCGGCCACGAAGTGCACTATTGACCCCCTGCCCATCCAGCCACAGCCCTAGCAGAAGGAGAATTCCATGACAGATCCGCACGACCCGATGCGCCAGGCACTGGAAGAGATCGAGGCCAAACGCCAGAAAATCGCCAAGGCGAGACAGGAGCAACGGGCTCATGATCCCGAGCTCAAGCGTCACGTCAGCAGCCTGCAGCAACGTATTCTCCGACTGCGGGCCGCAACCGGCGGCAGCCAGTACGACTACGAGACCCTGCGCAAGGAGTACGACGCCAAGGCCAATGCCGAAGTGCGCGAGTTGCAGAAGGCCGCCCGCCAGGAGCGGATCCAGAAGCTGATCGCCCAGGCCGACCTCAATCCGGACTGGATCTTCGACAAGATGGATTCCGGTGACCCGGCCCTGCAATACCCCATCGAGACAGCCCGCTACTTCATCAGCGGTTTCGAGCACTGGGAGAAGAGCGGCGGGGGCTGCATGCTGATCTACGGCGATTACGGCACCGGCAAATCCACCCTGGCGGGTGCCGTGGCCCACGAGTTGATCGCGCGCCACCAAAAGTCGGTGATCTTCCAGCAGTGGGCCTCCATCGTGGACAGGCTCTTCTTCAACGTCATCCAGGATCAGGAGGAGCGCAACCAGTACCGCCGCGCCCTGGAAGAGGTGGACCTGCTGATCATCGACGAGGTGGCGGCCAACCGTGCCAAGATGGCCGAGAGTCAGTCCAGCTTCCTCGGCCACCTGCTGCGCCGTCGTCGCAACCTGTCCAAAAGCGTCATCATCATCACCAACCACAGCCCCCAGAGCCTGCATCAGGCCATCGGTGATTTCAGCTATGAGGCGATCAAGGCGTTCAATCCGGTGGACATCCACCTGAGCGGACCCAGCCGCCGTCCCAGCATCGGCCATTACAACGGTTGATCCCGTCGGGTCGGCGTCCCTGATGTCCGGCCCTTCATATCCCCTGCACCTCACAAATAAAAACCACTCTCATTTACAGAGAGCCATCCAGGCTCTAGGCTTGCTCTTTTGTTCGAGAGGGCCTGTCATGCCAACCACACTCATCTTCGGTGCCAGTCGCGGACTGGGCCGCGCCTTCACCAACCACGCACTGCAACTGGGTCACAGGGTCGTTGCCCTGGTGCGCCATGCCGACATGGCCAGCGAGCTGCATACCCTGGGAGTCGAGGTCGTCATCGGAGATGCCCTGGACCCCCTGGCCGTGGCCCAGGCTTGCCGCTTGGCGGGCAGGGATGCTCGGGTAGTCTCCACCCTCGGCAGCTTTCGCCAGAGTGCACCGGTGGATTATCAGGGCAACCGCCATGTGATCGACGAGATGGAGCGCGCCGGGCTCAGCCGCCTGCTGCTGGTCACCTCCCTCGGTTGTGGCGACAGCTGGCAATACCTGCCCGAGCGGGCTCGCGCCGCCTTCGGACACGAGGTACGCCTCAAGAGCCTGGCGGAAAGCTGGCTGCAGACAAGCCCCCTGGCGTGGACCATTTTACGCCCCGCAGGGTTGCAGGATGGGGAGCCCACGGGTCAGGCCATCCTGAGCCAGGGGCAAGAGAGGCATGGCCTGGTCAGGCGCCAGGATGTGGCGATACGGGGTTTGCAACTGCTCACCGACCAGGAGGCGTGCGGCCAGATCTATGCCATCGGCGATCCGGGTCTGAATCAGCCATGATCCCTGTGAATGGCAACACGGTCAGCCCAGTGGCTGACCGTGTTGTTGCAAGGCGCCTAGTCGGTGGAAGACGCTGTCGCCCCATCATCCGGCCGCGTTGCAAGGCACGGTTGACGCCAGCGGAGCAACCAGCACGCCAGAGCGCCATACAGCAGCGCCAGTCCCCACAACTGCCACCAGTAGCGGGAGACCTGGGCAAAGTCGGCCCCCATCTGATTGAGGCGCAGGAATCCCTCGATGGCCGGCGTGCTCGGTGCCCACTGGGCCAGCCAGTTGAGGGGGGCCGGGATGAGCTCAAGGGGCCAGATAAAGCCGGCCAGGAAGACCAGCGGCAAAGAGGAGACAAGCACCACCTGGGTCGGTAGATCACGGCGGGTGAACAGGGCGCCGAGCACGATCCCGAACCAGGTGGTGGCCAGCAGGAACGGCAGGGTAAAGAGCCAGAGTTCGCCGGGTACAGCGGTGCGGGCAATACCGTAGTGATCGAAGCAGAAGCCGAAGAAGTAGGTCACCGGAAGGACGAAAAGAGCCCCCACCACCAGGGTGCGGGCCAGCAACAAGGCCGGCACGGGAGCATGTTGCCAGTAGCCTGACTCGCCACGGCGGCTGCGCTGGTTCTGGGTCGCCCCCAGGATGCCGGTCCCCATCAGCAACACCTGATGCAGGATCAGCACGAATACCGCAGGCACCACGTAGTTCACATAGCCCATGGTGGGGTTGAATACCGGCAGCACATTGAGGGCCACCGCGTTCCAGCCCATGGCGGCCTGGGGCTGCGCCTCACCCTGGCTCAACAGCCTGGCCACCTTCACCTGGGCGGCGAGCGTGCCCCCCGCCTGGGCCAGCCCTTCGGCAATGGTGCCATAGACCAGGAAGTAGGAGGCATCCCCGGCATAACCCAGGGTCACGCTCCTGCCCAGCATCAGATCCCGATAGAAGTGGCGGGGAATGTGCAAGATGCCGCTCGCCTTGCCAGTCAGCATCATCTGGCGGGCCTCGTCGAGCGAACCGGCACGGGCCACCAGTTTCACCTGCGCCGTGGCATCGGCCATGAACTCCAGCTGGCGGGAGAGCTGGCTGCCATCCTCGTTGACCACCACCACGGGCTCTTCCCTGGGCAATTGGTGCAGGTAGGGCTGGGGGTAGAGGAAGGAGTAGAAGAAGACGCCGCCAAACAGGGTCAGCATGATGGCGCGATCCGCCAAGAGGGTGCGCAGCTCAAGGCGCACCAGATCCCAGAATCCCATCATGGTCTGGACTCCTCATGGGGCAGGGCCGCGCCCGACGGCGTCCGGTAACGGTGTACCACCAGCAGCAGGGGCAGCAGAAACAGCAGCAGAGCCCCGAGCTGGGGCAGGGCCGCCGTCAACGGTTGACCGTAGTTGGTTTGCCCGATCTGCAGCTCCACATAGTGGGAGATGGGCAGCAGGCTGCGCCAGAACTGGGCCACATCACCCATGGCGGTGACCGGAAAGGTGACCCCCATGAAGGCAAATCCCGGCGCCGTGTAGGCGCCGGCCAGAGAGAGCGCCCGCGCCGGATCCCGGATGATGGCGTAGAAGAAGGCCCCCATGGTGACGCAAGCGGCCGACGCCAGTCCCAACCCCGCCGTCAGCACCAGCCAACTGCCTTGCATGGGGTACCCAAGCCCCTTGAACAGCAGCAGACTCCACGCCAGACCCCACCCCCAGCCGATGAGCACATGGGGCAGCAGGGTACGCCAGAGGCCGAACCAGACCCCTCTGGTGGTCCAGTCCAACCCGAGGCGATCGGTGCGGGCCAGGGCGTTCAGGCCATAGAGCACCACCAGGATCTGCCACACCGCAGGCAGCAGGGCGCTCAGCAGAAACTGGGCGTAGCTGGAATTGATGTTGTAGAGCGCGGTAACCTGGCTCGCAATGGGTACGGATTGCCCAAGGGCGCCGGGCAGCGCCTTGCCGTCGGCCATGGCCTCCAACACCCCTACCTGGCCATTGAGCGTCCCGACCACCTGGGCCAGTGCGGAGTTGACCAGCTTGGCAATCAGGATGAACTGGCCATTGTTGAACACGGTCACCCTGGGTTGGGTCCCCTCGCAGGCATCCCGCTCCAGGTGATGGGGGATCACCACCAGGGCATAGATGTCCCCCCCTCGCAGTGCCCTGGCCCCTGTGTCGATGGAATCAAACTGCTGGGCGATCTTGAGCCCGGCGGAGCCATCGAGAGAGAACGCCAGTTGCCGGGAGAGGGGGCTGCGATCCAGATCCACCAGACCGACCTTGAGATCCCGCGCCAGGCCGGCTGAAAAGATCCAGCACAGGATCCCTATCAGCACCAAGGGGACCCAGCTCGCCAGCGCCCGGCCGAACGGGTCCTGCCAGAGCAACCGCCATTCGCGTCCCATCAGAGCTCGACCAGCACGCTCATGCCGACCCGCAGCCCGTCAACCGGCTGCAAGGGGCGCGCTTCCACCTGGAAGCTTTTCATGTCGAACCCCTGGCGGGTGTCGGTGGCACGCCAGGTGGCGAAATCCCCCATCACGGCCACATGGGTCACCTTGAAGCGCACCAGCTGATCCCCCAGGCCGGGAATACGGGCATCAAACTCGGTACCGACCGGGAACCTTGGCAAGAGGTCCTCACGGACATGGAACTGGGCCCAGGCATCCTTCATGTCGAGCAAGGTCACCACAGGGAAGCCCTGGGGAGCCAGCTCGCCGCTACGCAACAGCACCTGGGCAACTTCCCCCTCGTGTGGGCTGGCGATGCGGGTATCGGCCAGATAGGCTTCCACTTCCGCCACTCCGCCAGCCGCCATCTTGGCCTGCTCGCGGGCCGCTATCTTGGTCTCTTCCCGCGCCCCTTCCAGTGCCATCTGGTATTGCTGCCAGGCCATGCCCTCGCTGTACTTCGCCGCCTGCCAGGCCGTCCAGGCCTCGTCACGCTTTTGCAGCGACATCACGCCATCCCGATGCAGGCTGGCAATGCGCTCGTAGGTTTTGCCATGAAGCAGGGCAGCCGCCTTGGCCTGTTGCCACTGATCCTTGGCGGCCGCGATCTGCTGCACTCGCGCCCCCTTCTCAGCCTCTTCGGCCATGGCACCAGCCGCGGCCTGCCCGGCCTTGGCCTGACTCAGCTTGGCCTCGATCTCCGGGCTCGCCAGAGTGAACGCCAGTTGGCCCCTGGCCAGTTGATCCCCCTTCTTCACCAGCACCTCGTCGATGCGGCCCGCCACCTTGGAAGAAACCGAATATTGCTGCGCCTCTATCTGCCCCTGCAGACGCACCGGCTCCGGCTGATAGGCCAGCCAGAAGCGCCAGCCAAGCCAGAGCACAAGCAATACCAGCGCCAGTGGCAGCAGCCAGGGCTTGCCCTGGCTCATCTTCTTCTTGATGGGGGGATGACTCATGAATTCACCTCGGCAAACGGGCGACCCTTGACGGTCGAAACGGACATGAATAACGGAGTGGAAGAGCGCGCGATCATGAGTTCACCTCGATCGCCTGGCCATGCTGATACTGGTTGAAACTGTTCATCTGACCGGAGAGTGCCAACAGGCGGGCCAGAGAGATCACGTATTGATAGGCGGCGGCGGCGCGCTGGGTCTTGACCCCGGCAAGCTGGGTCTGGGCATCGACCACATCGAGGGAAGTGGAGAGCCCCTGACCGAATGCCTTGTCACGCAACCGCACGTTCTCCTCGGCCAGCGCCTGGGTCGAGGAGAGAGAGTGATACTCCTCCAGTCCCTGGGCAGCCTCGCGCCAGGTCTTCTCGACCAGCAGCTCCAGATCCTGGCGGGTCTTGGCTTGCAGCAGGTTGACCTGGAGTTCGGCGCTCTTGGCTGCCTGGACCGTCTCGGAGCGGCCATCACGACTCACCAGCGGCATGCTGACCCCGACACCAACCAGCCAGTCCGGTGTGGTCTTGGAGACAATGGAATCATCTTCATAGAGGTTGTAGTTGCCGAACAGGAAGAGCTCGGGGGCGTATTTGCCCTTCTCCAGCTTGATCATCCCCTGGGCCTGCTCCTTCTTGGCCGTCAACAGCTTGAGACCGGGATGCACCGACAGGGTCTCCTCCACAAAGGGAGACAAGGCTGGCATCCCTTCGTTGATGAAGAGGGCGGTATTGGGCTCAGCCTGCTTGAGCTTGAGCATATGGCCGAGCGCCAGCTGGGCGATCTCCAGGCTGCGCCTGGCCTTCTGGGTATCGATACGTGCCCTGTCATAGGCAGACTGGGCCGAAAGGCGCTCCACCTTGGCGACCTGCCCCTGGGCTTCGAGCTTCTTGGCATGATCCAGATGGTGTGCCAGTCCCTGCTCGATCTCCTGCTTGGTCTGCACCACCTGCGCCGCCAGCACCACCCCGAAGTAGGTCTGGGAGAGGCTCTCGAAGGTGGACTGCTGTTTGAGCACCAGCAACTGCTCAGCCTCGCTCACTTGGGCCTGACGAATATCCTGGGCCGCATCGATGCGCCCGCCGGTAAAGAGCGGCCATAGCATCTTGACCGAACTGGTCACCACGTTCTGCTTGGTGAGGGGGGTGACGAAATCGCTCGGGCTGAGGTTGAGTGCCTGCATCACGGGTCCCAGCACCTTGCCGAATTCCGGATGATTGGCGATGGGGTTGAGATCCAGCATGTCCAGCTCCATCGGCTGATCGAGATGGGTATAGCTGGCCCCCACATCCACCTTGGGCAGGTACATGGCCTTGGCCGCCTCCCGCAGTTGCTGGGCCCGCTCCACCCCGGCCTGCTCTGCCGCCAAGCCGTCATCCTGCTGGATGACCCGGCTCCAGGCCTCGGTAAAGCTGACCGTCTGCGCCTGAGCCGACCCCAGCACGATACCCAGCAGGCATGGGCAGAGCGACTTGATGAACTTTACCGTCATACATCCCCGATCCGTTTGTAATGAAATTGTGTAGAGTCTTTGCTCAATTCAGGCCCGCTATCATAGCCTAAACCGGCTTGAGAGGGAGACTCACAAATCACCATCTCCCTCACTCGCGCCCTCCTGACCATGGTCACAGACAATATGTCCGATTTTCAAGCACTCCTGAATTTGCAAGCCTTGGCGCGACGTTTTTTTCAGAAAAAAATGGCTGACGCTCAAATACTAACCTTTTCTCCTGACTAAAAAATGCGTAATATACGCCGCCCTAAGCCGATGGTAACCGTGGAATGCAGATAGGTCCCCACACGCTTGAAACTCCCCTGATCGTGGCCCCCATGGCCGGTGTAACAGACCGACCATTTCGTGAACTTTGTTTACGTTTGGGAGCCGGTATGGCCGTTTCCGAGATGCTGCTGGCCAACCCGGATGTCTGGGATACCCAGAAAACCCGGATGAGAATGGATCACTCTGCTGAAGGCGGCTTGCGATCGGTCCAGATTGCCGGTGCCGACCCCGAGATGATGGCGTTTGCTGCCCGCTACAACGTGGAGCAGGGCGCTCAGATCGTCGACATCAACATGGGATGTCCGGCAAAAAAAGTGAATAAGAAGCTGGCAGGTTCCGCCCTGCTGCGTCAGCCAGACCTGGTCAGATCCATCTGCCGGGCCGTGGTGGATGCGGTGGAAGTACCTGTCACCTTGAAGATCCGCACAGGATGGGATCCGGATAACCGCAATGGCGAGGAGATCGCCCGAATCGCCGAAGATTGCGGTATCGCGGCCCTTGCCGTGCATGGTCGTACCCGTGCCTGCCTCTACAAGGGCGAAGCGGAGTACGACACTATCAGGGCGATTAAGCAGGCCGTATCGATTCCTGTTGTCGCCAATGGCGACATCGATAGCCCGGAGAAAGCCCGGTATGTCCTCGACTATACCGGTGTCGACGCCGTGATGATCGGCCGTGCTGCGCAAGGACGACCCTGGATTTTCCGGGAAATCCGCCATTTTCTTGAAACGGGCACCAAGCTGCCGCCTCCCGACAGGGAAGAGGTTCGCACCCTGATGAACGAGCATGTCACCAATCTGCACCAGTTTTACGGTGCCTATCTGGGAGCGCGCATTGCCCGTAAACACGTGGGCTGGTATCTGGATGAAGAAGAGGCGGGCCGAGAATTCCGTAAGCACTTCAATGCCCTGGATTGTGCAGACGCACAACTCGAGGCACTCGAAGCGTATTTCGATGGATTAGGTTAACGCATAACTAAAGAGCCGACCGAATATGTTCGAACAAACCCTGACTTCTGATGCATTGGTAACAACTACTCACAATCACGCTGCCGAGCCGACCCAACGCCCCCTGCGTGACTCTGTGCAACAGGCCCTGCGTAACTACCTGGCCCAGTTGAACGGTCAGGAAGTGATTGATCTGTACGATATGGTTCTCTCCGAAGTCGAAGCTCCCATGCTGGACGTGATCATGCAGTACACCCGTGGCAACCAGACTCGCGCCGCCGTGATGATGGGCATCAACCGCGGCACCCTGCGCAAGAAACTCAAGCGTTACGGCATGAACTGATCCCGGTCATTCTGCTGCAGTGCAGACGAAGGCGTATCCCAGCGATGGGATACGCCTTTTTCTATGCCCGGTGTTTACCTGCTCACTCCACCGCCAGCTTGATACCGAGCCCCACGAACAGCCCCCCCATCACGCGATTCAGCCAGGTGGCCACCCGGGCGGGCAGTCGCACCTTGCGGCTTGCAAACGCGGTGGAAAACGCCAGCAGATGGCACCAGATCATGCCGTTGAGATTGAAGATGCAGCCCAGCACGATGAATGCCATCGCCTTTTGCGGTGAAGCGGGATCGATGAACTGGGGCACAAAAGCGAGAAAGAAGAGCGCCACCTTGGGATTGAGGACATTGGTGAGCAACCCCTGCCGAAAGATGCGCCCATAAGAGAGCGCAGGCAGCGCCACAGCCCCATCCACAGACGTTGAAGTGCCACTCCTCTGCCAGAGCATGGACACGCCGAGATAGACCAGATAGAGCGCCCCCATCAGCTTGATGACGGCAAACAGCTCGGCGGAGGCACTCAACAGCGCAGACAGTCCCAGCGCCGCCGCCAACACATGCACCATGGTACCTGTCCCGATACCCAATGCCGCCATGGACCCTGCACGCCATCCCTGGGAGCCGCTGCGCAGCATGATGAGCAGGGAGTCAGGCCCAGGCATCATGTTCAACAACAGGCCAGAAACGATAAACAGCGCCAGATCGTGGATCCCCAACATAGACAGCTCCTTGTACATGAAAGAAACAGTCTATGGATCCTGAAGTACTTGTCACTCCCGTTTCCGGCGATAGTGATTATCAAGGAAGGGAATAGCGTTTGAGCCGGAGATACTTGACGCTCAACCTGGTGAGAAAGAGAGATTGAGCCGTTTGAAAGGCAGTGATACTGGCTGAATAGCAATGTTTATCGATGTAATACACTGTATTTTGTGCATTAATCAGACTAATTGTCTAAATACATAGATTGCAGGCAATAAAAAACCCCGCTCGAGTGAGCGGGGTTTCTTGTATTGGGTGCCTGGCAGTGTCCTACTCTCGCATGGCGAATGCCACACTACCATC
>NZ_JBFOCV010000011.1:0-178442 GCF_040907975.1 Aeromonas sp. s10
CCATCGCCCGAGCCAAGGCCAAGAAAGCCGCCCTGGCGCAAGGTGACGCACCGCTGGACGCGGATAAGACATCCGTGAACACAACCGATAACGCCATTGAGGCCCCGGCTGCCGCATCCGAGCCCGCCGCAGAGGTGGACCCCAAGAAGGCGGCCATCGCCGCCGCCATCGCCCGGGCCAAAGCCAAGAAGCTGGCGGCCGAGGCTGCCTCCTCCCCTTCGACCGACAAGAGCCACTGATCCATGTTCAATATCGCGAGTGCGCCTTTTGCCCACAACCGCAAACAGACCCAGACCCTGATGGTGCTGGTGATCCTGGCCTGCCTGCCCGGCTTCCTGGCACAGACCTGGTTCTTCGGCTGGGGGACCCTGATCCAGATCCTGCTGGCGCTGGTCACGGCCCTGGGTTCGGAGGCCCTGGTCCTTCGCCTGCGTGGCCGCCCCGTCAAACCGGCCCTGCTGGATGGTAGCGCGGCGCTCACCGCCGTGCTCATCGGTCTCTCCCTGCCCCCCCTGCTGCCCTGGTGGATGCTGGTGCTGGGCACGGCGTTCGCCATCATCATCGCCAAGCATCTCTATGGCGGGCTCGGTCAGAACCTGTTCAATCCTGCCATGGTGGCCTATGTGCTGCTGCTGGTCTCCTTCCCGGTCCAGATGACCAGCTGGCTGCCCCCCTCCAGCATCGCCGCCTACGACATCGGCTTCGCCGATGCGGCCTCGGTGATCTTCACCGGCTTCAGCCTCGACGGCTACAGCATGCTGCAGCTCAAGCAGGGGGTGGATGGCCTGACCATGGCCACGCCGCTGGATACCTTAAAGACCGGGCTGACCCAGGGGCTGACCGCCACCGAAGTGATGACCCACAAGGTCTTCGAGGGCTGGGGTGGCATCGGCTGGAGCTGGGTCAACCTCGGCTACCTGCTGGGAGGCCTCTTCCTGCTCCAGCAGAAAGTGATCAACTGGCGCATTCCGACTGCCGTGCTGGGCGCATTGCTGCTCGCTGCCACCCTGGGCTATCTGGCCACCCCGGATGCCACCGCCACCCCCATGCTGCACCTGTTCAGCGGTGCCACCATGCTCGGGGCCTTCTTCATCGCCACCGATCCGGTGAGTGCCAGCACCACCGCAAAGGGGCGCCTCGTCTACGGTGTGCTCATCGGCGTGCTGGTCTATGTCATCCGCCGTTTTGGCGGCTATCCGGATGCCTTCGCCTTCGCCGTGTTGCTGGCCAACCTGTGCGTTCCCCTGATTGACAGTCTGACCCGCCCCAAGGTCTATGGAGCCCGTCGCAAATGAACCCCCATCTGAATTGTCGCAGACGCGAGACAGGGAGCCTCCCATGTTGAAAAGCATGCGCAAGAATGGCCTGACCCTGGCCCTCTTTGCCCTCGGCTGCACCGCCATGGTGGTGCTGACCAACGAACTGACCCGGGATCGCATCGCCCACCAGCAAGAGCTTGAGAAGCTGCGCACCCTGCAGGCCCTGCTGCCCGAGGGGAGTTATGACAACGATCTGGTGGCCAGTTGCAAGCTGGTCAGCAGCCGGGAATACCTGGGCAGCGATGAGCCCATGCCCCTCTATACCGCCACCCTCAAGGGGGTGCATACCGGCTACGCGCTGGAAACCGTTGCCCCCGATGGTTACAGTGGAGCCATTCGCATGGTGGTCGGCACCGATGCCAAGGGGGCCGTTAGCGCGGTCAGGGTGCTGGCCCACAAGGAAACCCCGGGGCTTGGTGACAAGATAGAGCTGAAGAAATCCAGCTGGATCGAAAGCTTCACCGGCAAGTCCCTCACGGCCGACAACGACGCCACCTGGGCGGTAAAGAAGGATGGCGGCGAATTCGACGCCTTCACCGGAGCCACCATCACCCCGCGGGCCGTGGTCAAGGCGGTTAAAAATTTGCTGAGGCTGCAACAGGAGCACCCCGAACTGCTGCACGATGCCCCCTCCTGCCATACCAACCCCTAACGCCGGAGCACACGCTATGGAACAAGTCGACGTGATTGACACGGCCAGCCAACCCGCCGGGGAAAGTGGCCGCCGCGAAGAGCTCAAGGAGCTGATACTGCAGGGACTGTGGAAGAACAACCCCTCCCTGGTGCAGGTGCTGGGACTCTGCCCCACCCTGGCGGTCTCCTCCACCTTTACCAATGCGTTGGGGCTCGGCCTTGCCACCATGGTGGTACTGGTCTGCTCCAACCTCGCCGTCTCCCTGGTGCGCAACTGGGTGCCCAAGGATATCCGCATCCCGGTCTACGTGATGATTATCGCGGCCCTGGTGACCAGCGTGCAGCTGTTGATGAACGCCTACACCTACGGCCTCTATCAGGCGCTCGGCATCTTCATCGCTCTCATCGTCACCAACTGCGTCATCATCGGCCGCGCCGAAGCCTATGCCTCCAAGAACCCGCCCCTGCTTGCCGCCCTCGACGGCTTCATGATGGGGCTGGGCTTTACCCTGGTGCTGCTGGTACTGGGGGGCCTTCGCGAGATCATCGGCATGGGCACCCTGTTTGACGGTGCCGAGCTGCTGCTGGGTGACTGGGCCAAGTCATTGCGCGTCGAGCTGTTCCACGCCGACGCCAGCCTGCTGCTGGCGATCCTGCCCCCCGGCGGCTTCATCGGCCTCGGTTTGATGATCGCCGGCAAAAACGCCATCAACGACTGGATGGGCCGCAAGCAGAGTGCCGAGAAGGCCCACTGCACCGTGCCGGCGGCGGGCGCCCGCACTACCCAGCTCTGAGACAAGAGAGAGCCATGAACAACCAGAAACGCAGGCTGATCCTGGAGCGGTTGCGCGATGACAACCCCCATCCCACCACAGAGCTCAACTTCACCACGCCGTTCGAGCTGCTCATCGCCGTGCTGCTCTCGGCCCAGGCCACCGACGTGAGCGTCAACAAGGCCACCGACAAGCTCTATCCGGTGGCCAACACCCCCCAGGCCATGCTGGATCTGGGGGTGGACGGGGTCAAGGAGTACATCAAGACCATCGGCCTCTTCAACACCAAGGCCGAGAACGTCATCAAGACCTGCGCCATTCTGCTGGAGCGCCACGGCGGCGAGGTGCCGGAGAATCGCGAGGCCCTCGAGGCCCTGCCCGGCGTCGGCCGCAAGACGGCCAACGTGGTGCTCAACACCGCCTTCGGCTGGCCCACCATCGCCGTCGACACCCATATCTTCCGGGTCTCCAACCGCACCGGCTTTGCCGTGGGCAAGAACGTCGATCAGGTGGAGGAGAAGCTGCTCAAGGTGGTCCCCGCCGAGTTCAAGCTGGACGTGCACCACTGGCTCATCCTGCACGGGCGTTACACCTGTCTCGCCCGCAAGCCCCGCTGCGGCTCCTGCATCATCGAAGATTTGTGCGAATACAAAGAGAAGGTCTATCCCGAGAGTTGATCTGCAGGCCTCTGCGGATCCGGTCTCGGGCCATGGATTCAAGGCAGTACCAATCCACCAACCCGGAGAATTGAGCAATGAGAATTCTGCATACCATGTTGCGCGTCGGCGATCTGCAACGTTCCATCGACTTCTACACCCGAGTGCTGGGCATGACACTGCTGCGCAAGAGCGAGAACAGCGAATACAAATACACCCTGGCCTTCGTCGGCTACGGCGACGAGAAGGATGAATCCGTCATCGAGCTCACCTACAACTGGGGCGTGAGCGAATACGAGCTCGGTTCCGCCTATGGTCACATCGCCCTGGAAGCGGACGACATCTATGCCACCTGCGAGGCGCTGCGCGCCGCCGGCGCCAAGATCACCCGCGAACCGGGCCCTGTGAAGGGCGGCACCACCGTCATCGCCTTCGTGGAAGACCCGGACGGCTACAAGATTGAGCTGATTGCCAAGAAAGACGCAGGTACCGGCCTGGGCGCCTGAGCCCACGCCGCCTGGCGGTGAGAAAAACAACGGGGCCCAGGGCCCCGTTTTCATTGGCTGCGGCCACCGTCAGGCCAGGCGGAAGCGCCCCATGCTCTGGCGCAGACCCGCCGCCAGCTGGCTCAGCTCCAGACAGGCTTTGGCGGTGTGATCCGCGCCGGTCGCGACCTCGTTGGAGGAGTCGTTGATGCGCGCCACGTTGCGGCCCAGCTCATCGGAGACCGCATCCTGCTCGCCACAGGCACTGGCAATCTGGATCGCCATGTCGGCTATCTGGGCCACCGCCTCTTCAATCTGACGAATGCCCGCGCTGGTGCGTTCGCTCTGGCTCACGCACTGGCGGATCATCTCGCAACTCTGGCCGGTCACCGACTTCGCCCGGTTGGCACGGGCCTGCAGGGTCTCGATGATGGCGACGATTTCGCCGGTGGAGGCCTGGGTACGCCCCGCCAGGGTGCGCACCTCGTCGGCCACCACCGCAAAGCCGCGCCCCTGCTCACCGGCACGGGCCGCCTCGATGGCGGCATTGAGTGCCAGCAGGTTGGTCTGGTCGGCAATGCCGCGAATGACATCCACCACCAGGTTGATCTGGGCGGACTCTTTCTCCAGTTCACTCACCAGGTTGCCCGCCTGCTCCATCTCACCAGCCACCCGGGTGATGGCATCCAGGGCCCCCTGCACATCCTGACTGCCGCGACGAGCCAGGGCATTGGCAGAGCTTGCCGACTCCGAGGCCACCTCGGTGTTGCCCGCCACATCTGCTACCGTTGCCTTCATCTGGGCCATGGCGGTGGCGACCAGGGCTATCTCCTGCTGCTGGCTCTGGATCCCCTGGGATGATTGCTCCGAGACCGCGCTCACCTCCTCGATGGCGGCCCCCAGCTGGGTCACGGCGGCGGCCACCTCCTCGATGAGCCCACGCAGGTTGTCCTGCATCTTGAGGGAGGCGCTGGCCAGCATCCCCAGTTCGTCCTGCCCGATGTGCTGGCGATCCAGCCGATGGGTCAGATCCCCCAGGGCGATGGCATTGGCCTGGGCCACCACGGCTTGCAGGGGCAGGCAGATCTGGCGGGTGAGGAACCAGGTCATGACCCCCATAAAGATCAGCAGGGTCGCGATGCTCACCACGGCAAAGGTCATCACCATGGTGACGCTGCCAAGCAGGCTGCCACGGTTCTCTTCCACAAAGCCAAGATTCACCTTCACCAGGGCACGCACCGCCAGCTCCAGCTCGGTGTAGAGCCCGTTCGAGCGAAACAGCGCCTCCCTGGCCTCATCCCTGCTGCCCTGGAACAACAGGGCATCCACCTGGTTGACTGCCCCCAGATATTGCAGCCACTGCTGCTTGACGCGGTTGAAGGCCTGGCGTTCATGCTCGGCCCCCACGGTTGCCTCGTAGGCATCCATGACCTGCTGCACCTTGCCCAGGCTCTCCTGGATGCGGGCGCGGCGAACCTGCCTGTCGACGGCATCTTCCACCATCAGCAGGGCAAACTGGGCACGGCGCACATAGGAGACGTCGTAGAGCAGGTTGTCCACCGAGAGCACGCTTGGCAGGGTGGAGTCGGTGAAGTTCAATACCCGATCCCGAATGTCCCGCAGTTCGGTGGCGAGAAACAGGCCGAAGACGGCGTTGATGACGGCAATGACCGCAAAGACGGCGGCAATCTTCTTGCCGATGGAGAGATGCTTGTAAGACATGTTGGCTGGTGATCCTCGACTGCAGATGTGCAGTGACACAATGATCACATCCGTGTTAGCGGTGACCCGAGACTCCTGACGGGAAATGACGATGGGAGCGAAGAGAGGGGATCCCTTGCTTCCCGCTCGCCCCACGCCGGGCCTTGTGCCCGCCACGAGGCTGCCAGCACAGGAGCGACCAGCTCGACGCAAAACTTGAGCCGATTGCCACAATCGGTCCGCCGTCATGGACAAAGCAGGGGCCAGGTTATGTAATGGCCGCTCGTCTCTCCCCATTCCTGTCTTCAGAGGCCCCATGGACAACGTATCGACCCTCTCCCCTTCCTGGTCTGTCCAACTGCGCGAGCAGATAGCGGATCGCCCCCTCATCGCCCTGGGGCTGCTGCTCGCCCTGGTCGCCGTGCTGCTGCTCCTGGTGCAGAGTCTCGTCATGCTGGCCGCAGGGGAGATAACGCCCGGGGTACGCTATGGCCTCATCGGCGGCGCTGCGGGTTTTGCCGCCACGGCGCTGGGCGCCCTGCCTGCCCTGTTCCTGCGCGCCGTTCCCCAACGGGTGGAAGATGCCATGCTGGGGTTCGCCGCCGGCATGATGCTGGCGGCGAGCGCCTTCTCCCTGCTGCTGCCGGGGCTCGAGGCCGCCGAGGGGATCACGGGTGACGGCTTCCTCGCCGCCGCCGTGGTGGTGGCCGGTATGACCCTCGGGGTGCTGCTGATGCTGGGACTGGATCAATTCACCCCTCACGAGCACGACAAGACCGGCCCCTGTGGTCCCGGCCATGAGAGCTGCTCACGGGTCTGGCTGTTCGTCTTCGCCATCGCCCTGCACAACCTGCCCGAAGGCATGGCCATCGGGGTCAGCTTCTCCCAGGGGGACATGACGGTGGGACTGCCCCTCACGACCGCCATTGCCCTGCAGGACATTCCCGAAGGACTGGCTGTAGCGCTGGCCATGTGCGCAGCCGGTTTTCGCCCGCCGGTGGCCGTGCTGGTCGCCATCGGCAGCGGCCTGCTGGAACCGCTCGGCGCCCTGCTCGGGGTAGGACTCGCCAGCGGCATGGCCATCGCCTACCCCATCGGCCTCGGGCTCGCGGCTGGTGCCATGCTGTTTGTGGTCTCCCACGAGGTGATCCCGGAAACCCATCGCAACGGCCACCAGACCCACGCCACCCTGGGTCTCATGGCGGGCTTCGCCCTGATGATGACGCTGGATACAGCCCTGGGGTGAGACGCCGATGCCCCATGCAACCCGTGGTCTCCCACGAAGTGATCCCGGAAACCCATCGTAACGGCCACCAGACCCACGCCACCCTGGGGCTCATGGCAGGCTTCGCTCTGATGATGACACTGGATACAGCCCTGGGATGAAACGCCGATGCCCCATGCAACTCGTGGTCTCCCACGAGGTGACCCCGGACACCCATCGCAACGGCCACCAGACCCACGCCACCCTGGGCCTGATGGCAGGCTTCGCTCTGATGATGACCCTCGACACCGCACTCGGCTGATCACCCCCCTCAAGCCCCGTGCGCCTAGTGACGACAGCGCGAACCCCTTGAAATAAGAGGGGGAAATCGCCTAATGTTGAGCCCCCGGCGCCCTTTGACTGGTTGATGTACGGCGCCTGAATCCCATCGGAAGCCTGCCCGGATGACCCTCAGGATAATCCTGCTGCTGTGTCTGCTTGTCCTCACCGCCAGGGCCATTGGCGCCACCGAGGTCTTTCATACGGCCGCGCAGCAGGCGTCGTCCCCCAAGTACGTGACGCTCCCCGACGGGCATGTCGGCGGGATCTGCGTCGATCTCTTCCGGCTCATGGAAGCAAGGGAGCCAGCCCTTCGCATTGAGGGAGATCAGCGCTTCCTGCCGCTGCGACGGCTGGAAAAGAAGGTGCAGCACGGTCAGCTGGACTTCATCTGCGGCGTGGGGGAGAGCCCGGCCAGGCGGGATCACTTCATCGTCCTGACTCCCGCCATCTTCACGGTGCGCTACCACCTGGCGGTGCGCCGTGACGATCCCGTCGAGATACGCAGCTGGCAGGATGTCAGGGCCCTCGGCCAGGCGGGCATCATCCTCATCAACCATGGCAGCGGCGCCATCGCCCGGCTCCAGGATATCGGCGGCCTCATCATCGACAGCGGCGGGATCAGCAACCAGGCCAACTACGAGAAGTTGTTGATGAAGCGCGGCCGTTTCGTCTACTACCGCTCCCCGGGGTTTGAGTCCGACTTGCGCGAACAGGGGCTGGCCGACAAGATCCGCATCCTCCCCACCGTGATGGAAGAGACTCCCTTCTACATCCTGTTCCATCGCCACAGTGCCCCCGAGCGCCTGACCCTGTTCGCCAACACCCTGCAACGGCTCGCAGACAGTGGTGAACTGGCCGCCCTGGCCAGACGCTACCCCTGACCCCCCATCCGCGCCATCGCAATGCTCGGCGCCACCGCCAAGTTTTGCTATCATCCACGCCAACTTTTTCGGCCCAGCGGCCATCGAGACGAGGTAGATGATGAAAGTAGGTATTATCGGCGCCATGGAGCAGGAAGTAGCCCTCCTGCGCAGCCAGCTGAGCGAGCCCACCACCCTGCAACTGGGCGGCTGCGAGTTCTATCAGGGCAAGCTGGCCGGTAAAGAGGTGATCCTGACCCGCTCCGGCATCGGCAAGGTCGCCGCCAGCGTCGCCACCAGCCTGCTGCTGGAGAAGTTCGCTCCCGATTGCGTCATCAACACCGGTTCCGCCGGCGGCTTCGCCCAGGATCTGCACATCGGTGACGTGGTCATCGCGAGCGAGATGCGCTTCCACGACGTGGACGTGACCGCCTTCGGTTACGAGATGGGCCAGATGGCCCAGCAGCCCGCCGCCTTCCCCTGCGACGAAAGACTCATCGCCCTGGCACAAGCCTGCATTGCCGAGCAAGGCAAGCACCAGACCAAGGTCGGGCTCATCTGCACCGGCGATCAGTTCATGTGCAAGCCGGACGCCATCGCGAAAGCCCGTGCCGACTTCCCGCAGATGCTGGCGGTGGAGATGGAAGGGGCCGCCATCGGCCAGGTATGCCACATGTTCAAAGTGCCCTATTTGGTGGTACGGGCCATGTCGGACATCGCCGGCAAGGAGCAGGTGGAATCCTTCGATGCCTTCATCGAGGTGGCGGGTCAACACTCCGCCGAAGTGATCATCGCGCTGCTCGGCAAGCTGTGATCAACGCCCCCTCCTGGGATGTCCTGATGACCGCCCTCGCCTCCACGACGGCGGGCATCATGGTGGGGGCCGCCCTGCTGGAGGCCCTGCTGCCCTGGCCCGCACGCTTTCGACCCGGCGCAGCAGTGCCTCTGCTCACCCGCCTCGGCCAGAAGGTCTATCGCCCCGACGGCACGCCACGCCAGCAGAGCCAGGCCGGGCTCCTTGCCCTGCTGGTGGTCTGGGTGCCCTGCGCTGCCGGTCTCTGGGCGGTGCGCAATCTCTCCCTTTCCGAGCCCCTGTTCGACCTCCTGTTCCTGCTGCTGATGCTCGAATCCCGCCCCTTGCGGGAACTCGCCCGGGGGAGCCGCGCTCTGGCAACCCAGGAGACGCTGGTCGTGGCGAGGCTGCAGGTCGCCCCCTGGCTCAAGCGGGAGACCGGCAAGCTCTCGGTGATGGGGTTGAACAAGGCGGTGAGCGAGACCTGCGTACTGCGCCTCGTCGGTCAGTGGGCCGCCCCCCTGCTGGGCTTCGCCCTGGCCGGGGTACAAGGTGCCCTGCTGGTGCGGCTCGCCCAGTTGACCCATCTGGCGTGGAACCCCAAGCAAAGCGCGTTCGTCCACTTCGGCCGCCCGGCTGCGGCGCTCTATCAGGGTTTCTGCGCCCCCGCCATCCTGCTGCTGGCGCTCCCCCTGTGCCTGACCCAGGTGCGCGGGCTGGGCAACAGAGTTCGGCCTGCGCTGCATTGGCCCCATCCCGCCATGGGGGTCCTGCTCGCGCTGCTGGCCCGGGCGACGGGCAGCCGACTCGGCGGCCCCCGCTACTATCAGGGCCAGCTGGTGCGCTTTCCGGTATTTGATGAGGGGAGCGAACCCGATGCCAACCTGCCCCTGCGCCTGCTGCAGCGTCTGCAACTGACCGGCTGGGGCTGGCTCGGGCTCTCGCAGCTCCTGACATGGATGGCGCTCAATCATGGCTGATCGCGTTTCCCTTCGTGCCCTGGGCCTGTTTGTCTGCCTGCTGGGCACCTCACTGTGCGCCATGGCCACCCCGCCGCAGCGCATCGTGAGCCTCACTCCCCATCTGACGGAACTGCTGTTCGATATCGGCGCCGGGGATCGCGTGGTCGCCACCGACGATGCCTCCGATTACCCCGCCGAGGTGGCCAACCTCCCCCGGGTGGCCAACTATCGCAGCATCAACCTCGAGGCGCTGCTGGCCCAGAAGCCGGATCTGGTAGTGGCCTGGCGCTCCGCCCAGGCCCTCATGCTGGGCCCGGTCGAGCGCCTCGGCATCCCCGTCTTCTACTCGGAGCCCACCGACTTTGCCTCCCTGGCCACCGAGATGCGCAGCCTGGGGCACCTGCTCGGGCTCACGCCCAGAGCCGACGAGCAAGCCCGCGCCTATCTGACCCGGCTCGACGCCCTGGCGGCGCGCTACGGCGAGCCCAAGCCCCTGTCTGTCTTCTATCAGCTCTGGTACCCGCCGCTCACCAGCGTCAATAATTCGACCTGGCCGGGGCAGGCCATCACCCTCTGCGGCGGACGCAACATCATGGCGAATACGGGAGCAGCCTACCCCCAGGTCGGGCTGGAGCAGGTGATCAAGGCCAATCCCGGGCTCATCCTGGCTGGCGGCCGGGATCCTTCCGTGCTGGATCACTGGCGGCAGTGGCCCATGCTGGACGCCGTCAAACACCAGCGGCTCGCCCTTATCAACGCCGATGAACTGCACCGCTTCACCCCCCGCGCCCTCAACGCGGTGGAGCAGATATGCGAGGCGATCGAGATTAAAGGCATCAGAGACCTCCAACAGCATCCCCAAAAAGACCTGATATTTATACCGCAGGACAGACGCTCTAAAGAAACAGAAACAAAGCACCATCTTGGTCAGTGACAGGTGATTACTGTATTACTAAAGCGGTTTAAACGCTTTTGCAGACGACACTTTATTTTTTGAATAGTACAATAACTTCATTGTCTATCATATCGACACTATCGAGAGCTCTTGGATACATTTTTTTTGCTTCAGCTAAAAACTCTAGCCATAAGTCAATTGCTGGCTTCATAAAATGTAGAGCTTTGTCTTCGTCTTCAATCGAATAAAGAATTGTACTAAGTAAGGTAAACACATAATTCATAGAGCCGATCATGACTTGTGATATGTGCCGCTGATTGGTAGAGGAAATTTGCGAAAGATAATTAAAATTGCGCAACATCAATTGATTTATTTGATTGCGGGACGAGAATACTTCTTGCCACTCCCCCATGATTTTATCTACAAAATAGTTAAAATAGTCAACATCTATAAGAGGTTCAAAATTTTGTTTTGACAACGGGATGGGGGAAAACAATCTAGTTATTTCATCAAGTATGATGTGTTTATTAATAGGATGAAATAATTTCACCTCACTGGCTGGCAATGCTTTAGCCCCTTCAATTTTCACACCGTCACTACAGTTGAAACATTGTACATTTTCATTTGTAGAAAGAACCTGTTCGACAACCCTACGAGAGGTATCAAACATAATATTACTAATTATCTCACCACCAAAATTCCCCTCACGAGACCACTGTTTATCACTATACATTAGATTACCAAGAGCCTTAGCATTATCTTCATTGTTATAGTATGAACTATATCTAGAATGATGATGCCCTTTATTTTTATAACCATTATCTAAACCAAACAGATAAAGGTTTGTAAAACCAAGATAAATTGGCGCACTAACTCCAATATTTCCTACCAGAGGATTCACTCCACCAATTACAGCGTAGTGAGGTAATGTAGGGAAATTGGTTTGATAGACAGAAGACCCGGGCTCACCGGCTTTAAAAATCAAAGCCGATTGCTTAAACAAGGTAGAGCAATCTGGATGAATAACATCAGTACTCAAGAAAATAATATCATGAAGATATTCTGGGTCGTTTAGATTAAGTAAAAAGTCATAAACTATCTTTGTGCGCTCTGTCGCAACATATATATCTGGCTTTATACCTATTTTGTGTAAAGCTGAAATTGCACTACCACAAGCGACCAATATGGCATTATCTTTGTGTTCCTTTATTACATCCAATGCCTCATCTAAAGAAGGTCCATTTCCAATAACAAAGACAGGGGCCCTCTGATATTTCGAGGAGATCTTCTCTCCTTTTCGTAAGAAAGGAACCGAACGCTCAATATTGGTAATGCTATGGGATAAGGCTATCAGGTTATCATCAAAAAAACCCCAGCCCATCACCAATAAATAATACTCTTGTTGTACTTTTTCGATCAAAGCCCTTATCTTGTCATTTTGGTAGCCCCACATAATAAAGGAGTTAGCTGCCAAAAATGATCCTCGTCTATGAATCGCTGACGAAAAATCCTTCACTATTGTTTGTTCATCCTGCCCCAATAGAATATGAACACCTAGGTTTTCTTGATGCAGGTAATCAAGTAAAGGCGCCCAATCGAAGCAATATAATGAGGCGTAAAATAGGTCCAGGTCCGGCTCGAAGAGGAACAGAGTCCCAATCTTGCACCTTTCATAGAGATAACCAAGGTGGTATCCGAGACCAACGCCAAACACGAGGGCACTGGGGACCTCACTGGGGACATACCCAAGCAACGTCTCATTTTCACATATCTCGTCAAGATAAATATTCAATTTATTTAGATACTCAACGTGCATAAAGCCAAGAGGATTTGTCTCTTGGCTAAATGACAACTTTGATAGAGCACCCTTTTCTATAAACTCCTTCACCAACGTTTCACAAATAAGATAGGGTTCAGCACCATAAACGGCAACACTCTCATCAACCCACATCAGGTTGGGTTGACCATTTTCAGTACAAAATATTTTGAAAGGACGGGTAGGCTGATAAGCCTCATAGATGTCTGCAATATTGGGGATATATTGACGAAAGGCCCCCATATTCTGTTCAAAGCGCAATGGTAGTGCTATCGCCATGGCAGCTTCCTGCTCAGCTTGCTGTTGCAGTCGCTGCGCATCATGCTCGGCTTTACTCAAAGCTACATCTATATTGAGTGACATCAGTACTCCTTGCTATTCACACGATAGGCTTGGCCAGCTTTACTGGCTCTTCCAAACAGGGCCAATTGTTCGAAAATGGCATGATGATGAGTGGCGGCCAAGTTTCTCATGGCCTCTTCCTGAACGGACAATCTGACGGCCATAACTGCAGCAGCCTGTTGCTGTGCATCATCGCTACTAGCCAGCACAACCAGCTTCTCAATCAAGACAAGCCTGTCATCCATACATTGCAAGGCATCATCATATTGCTGCTGCTGCAACAACATTTCTATGAGACCAGCATTCTCGTTCAGTGCATTTTCGAGCTCGGCAAGCCTAGTGCTCATAGCTCACCCAACTGCTGTCTCATCTGATAGCCTTGGTTTTTTTCGGTCTCAGGCAGTTGATCCCAGCCTGACTTGATGGTCAGCATGAGTGTCATCACCTCTTCAAGAGGCTCCGTATCCCGATTCAAGCTGGCATCCCAGACACGCTCATCCATATAGGCATAAAGCCCATACAGATCCTCCGCCATGCGTCCCTGGCTCATGTCCAACGCATCCTGCAAACCATGAAGCAACCCTTGGGCCTTGGAGATTGCGATGGATTTTGCCTCCATATCGTTGCGCTCTATAGCACCCTTGGCTTGGGCCAAACGTTCCAAGCAGCCCTGCATCATTAGCTGAATAACGCGATGGGGGTCTGCAGTGGCCAGATCGGCCGCCAAATTACCCGCTGTATATGCTTTGATATTGCGCTTGTACATAATTTAACACTCTCGATCTATCAAGACTTCTGATAACTCGTCTGCAATGTTGCCAATGCAGAAGCAGAACTGTTCATCTTGACCAACAAGGCATCTAGACTGCCGTACTGGGCGCGCAATGCCGCTTCATACTTCGTCAACTGGGCATTGGCCGTCGCCGTTTTTTGGGTCAGCGCACGCAAATCCGAATTCAGGACATCTTCTCGTTGCGCAAGCATGCCGCCGCTCTTGGTATATTCTTTCAGGCCGGAATTAAGGGTAGATGCCAGCCCCTTCTCTCCCCCAAACAGGGCCACCACCTGATCGAAGTTCTTGTCGACAGCTTCCCCGAACTTCGTCTTGTCGAGGGACAGTTTTCCCTTGTTGTCCATCTTGATGCCAATCTCAAAGACGGTGGAATAAGTACCGCTGTTCTGAGAAGGGCTGACCAGCAGGTTGCTCATGAAAGACTCGATCGCTCGGGTGGTGGAATCCCCGGCCAGAGCCCCGCCATCGTCCTGCTTCACACCACCCACGAAGGTGTTGCGTTTGCCCAGGGAATTCATCTTGTCTTGCAGAGTGTTGTAACCATCCACGAACTGCTGGACAAGCTCCTGAATGGAGGTCTTATCGGTCGTGATATCGACCTTGTTTGCCTTGAGATCCCCCGCACTGTCTTTATCCGAAACGCGAAGTACCGTCACCTTGAGATCCTGAATGGAATCATCAAAGGTGTTTGTATCACTCTTGAGGACGTTGCCATCCACGTTAATCTCGGCACTGCTGGCTGCCCGGGTCTGGCTCATCACACCGCCACCGGCTTCGAAGACCCCTAGCTCGGCGTTATCGCCGGTGATGGTCAAATCCTTGCCGTCTCCCGAGATACCGGAGTCGATCACCAGCTTGGCCTTGCCATCAGCCGTGTTTACGATGTTGACACTCAGGCCGAAGTTATCGCCATTGCTGTTGATGCTTTTACGGATATCTTGCAGGGTGTCCCCAGCCTTCACATCAACCTTGAACGTCTTGTCACCCGCCTTGAAGGTCAGTTGCCCATCCTGAGTCGCCAGAGGGGTGGTCGAACTGTCGAAGATCCCCTCCTGGCGGCTCGTTTCCGCCAACTTATTGACGATGATGTTGTATTGACCGTTGGAAGCACCAGACTTGCCCTCCACCTTCAAAATGGGGTCATCTTTGCTCTGGGTGATGTTGATGGCGCGTTTGTTGAACGCACCTGGCGCACTCAATTTATCAAGAATGTCGGTAAAGGCAGAGATGGAGGATTTCAGCTGACCGATGCCGGACAAGGTGATCTGGGTGCTGTTCTGCTTGGTGATGATCGGCTGTTGCAACTGGGCCTTCTTGGCTGACACACTCGCCGAAATCACACTCTCAAGATCGATTCCAGACCCTGCTCCCGCTGAAGTAATTGCCATCACATCCTCCTGTCTATCGACTTAACATATCAGGTCACACTAGGCCATCGAACAACAACCCGGAGAGACTTGGCAAGTTGTTCCCAGCTTGTTCCATTGCCTGCAACCTCTTGTTCATCAAGAGCATTTCTTCACTCGGGATCTGTCGAATAACCTGCTTGGTATCCACATCAATGACCTTGATGACCGGCTGCTCCAGCTCGGGAACCAAGCTGAAGTTGATCGTCCATCCCTTCATCTTGCTCAGGTTGTCCAATCGTTCTTGCAATTCTTGGGCCTGTTTTTCTATATAGGCCTTATCAATGCTCGGCTCGGCTGCCCTGATGTGTGCTAGTGGTTCCTGCGATGCCTTGGCTGCCGACTCGACGCCTTTCTGTTCGACTACATCATATCCATCCGCAACGGATACGGATGAAGAAGCGGACATGGCGGCCTGAAGGCCGCCATGTTGAGTTAGCGTCGAAGTAACAGAAGGCATGGCTATCATTTCATTGGCCATCTGCTGCTCCTCATATCAATGATGTTGACGTTAAGGCCCGCTTAACCCAGCAGCTGCAGTGCAGACTGGGGACGCTGGTTGGCCTGGGCCAGGATGCTGGAAGCCGCCTGTTGCAGGATGTTCTGCTTGGTCATGTTGGCGGTTTCTGTCGCAAAGTCTGCATCGCGGATACGGGAACGTGCTGCGCTCACGTTTTCCGAGATATTGGCCTGGTTGCGAATGGTTGAGTCCAGACGGTTCTGCACCGCCCCCAGCTCAGCACGCTTGCCATCAACTACTTCCAACATAGCATCAGCTGCGGCCAGAACGGCTTGGGCCTTGCTCTGAGTACTAATACTGATGCCACCTGCACTACCGCTAACGAAGATTAGAGATATACCAGTCGCAGTTGTCACACTACCTGCAGGGCCAGATACGATATCAATCGTAGTCCCCGCAGCTTTTGCAATCCCAGAAATGCTGAACCCTCCGGCTTGAGACAAGCTAAACCCAATGGTCTGATTGGCATCAGCCCCGACTTGGAATTTACCGCTGTAGTTACCATCCAGCAGCTTGGTGCCGGCGAAGGTGGTGTCCTTGGAGATACGGTTGATTTCGGCCCCGAGCTGGTTTACTTCCTTCTGCAATGCAGCTCTGTCCTTATCAGAGTTGGAACCGTTGGCTGATTGTTGTGCCAAGGTACGCATACGCTGCAGCATACCGGTCACTTCATCCATAGCCCCTTCTGCAGTCTGCGCCAGGGAGATACCGTCGTTGGCGTTGCGGTTGCCCTGGTCCAGACCGTTGATTTGGGAGGTCAGACGGTTGGAGATCTGCAAACCCGCGGCATCATCTTTAGCGCTATTGATACGCAGGCCAGAAGCCAGACGAGTGTAGGAAGTATCCATCGACTTGCTGGTATTCATCAAATTACGCTGAGCGTTCAGTGATGAAGTATTGGTATTGATATACATGGCCATAAAAAATTTCTCCTGATGAACAAGAAACTGCGGGCCCTGCAGATGTCATAGACAACTAGGTTCCCACCGTTCAGATGGACAGCTTGAACGAGTCTGCCTCATCTGGCGGGCCCTCTGTTTGAACAGACACAGGACCCGCAGTTGCGCAAATGCTGGATTTCCGAACACCCCTCAATTTGCTTCATACTCTGTAACGGCATTCCCACCAGAAGCTTTAGGAAATTTATTGCCGCCTTCATAGATAAAGAGGCAAGAGCTCTCCGCTTACAAGAAAGTTGCTATAGAACGAAAGAGCATAGCCTCCTTTATGACACTGTTTAGTGCCGTAGCTATGTGTGAAATACCAAAACTGCAGAAAGTTGGCACAACCTGTGCTAAGTATGAAGTGACGTCGCTTCTCTGACGCCCATAAAAAAGGCCGACAATGTCGGCCAAAGAAGAGCTTACGCTCAGGAGAACAACCTCGAGGGTGACAGAGTGAACGATCTGCGCAACACTCGAGGGGTATACCAATAAGAGAACTTCTCTTTCGATAGAACAAGGCGTAAATCCGAACACCCCATTGTTCCATCTTGTTTACCAGGGCGGCCTGAACAACCGCCCTTTTCTTTTTCTCGGCTTCAGAACCTTAGTTCTGCAGCAGGGAGAGCGCAGACTGCGGACGCTGATTGGCCTGGGCCAGGATGCTGGAAGCGGCCTGTTGCAGGATATTCTGCTTGGTCATATTGGCGGTCTCGGTTGCAAAATCTGCATCGCGGATACGAGAACGGGCTGCGCTTACGTTTTCCGAGATATTGGCCTGGTTGCGAATGGTGGAATCCAGACGGTTCTGCACCGCACCCAGTTCTGCTCGCTTGCTATCTACGACTTCCAACATAGCATCAGCAGCAGCCAAAACGGCTTGGGCCTTACTCTGAGTGCTAATACTGATCCCACCTGCACTGCCGCCAGTGAAAATAAGGGAGATACCGGTCGCTGTTGTTACACTCCCTGCTGGACCAGACACAATATCAATCGTAGTTCCTGCAGCTTTTGCGATCCCAGAGATACTAAACCCCCCTGTTTGCGCCAAACTAAACCCGATTGTTTGGTTGGCATCAGCACCTACTTGGAAAGTACCGCTAAATGAACCATCAAGCAGCTTGGTCCCTGCAAAGGTGGTTGCAGTGGAGATACGGTTGATCTCGGCACCCAGCTGATCCACTTCTTTTTGCAGGGCTTCACGATCCTTGGCGGAGTTGGAACCGTTGGCGGATTGTTGAGCCAGGGTACGCATGCGTTGCAGCATACCGGTCACTTCATCCATCGCCCCTTCAGCAGTCTGAGCAAGGGAGATGCCGTCGTTGGCGTTGCGGTTGCCCTGGTCCAGACCGTTGATCTGAGAGGTCAGACGGTTGGAAATCTGCAGACCTGCCGCATCGTCCTTGGCGCTGTTGATGCGCAGGCCGGAGGCCAGACGGGTGTAGGAGGTATCCAGGGATTTGGTGCTGTTCATCATGTTACGCTGAGCGTTGAGCGATGAAACGTTGGTATTGATATACAGACTCATGATTTTTCTCCTAAGCTATTAAAATTTAACTTTAATTCACTCAGGCTTTATTGTGTTTTGTGCCTGATATGTTTAGTTAACGGCGCCTTTTCACAAGACTTTAATTTCTTTTTTCTGCCTTTCTGGCAGTAATCGCCGCCTAACCTATATATCGGCCTCTATTCCTCACCCTTGAGAAAAAAATCGGGATTTTTTGTCACCTGACAGCCCGCCCCCCGGGCCATAGTGGCCACAGCCCGCATCAGACAAGGCGGGAGCGTGATCTTCACCCAGCCTTCAGAAACCGGCGCTGGCTCCCACTTTTGCACGCCAGCATTGCTCATCCCCACACCTTGCCCCTAAAATCGCCGCCCCATCATCTATTGGACGTGAGTTGTTCTCCATGCAGACACTGGTTGAGCAGATTGTTTACATCAGCGACATGTTTGGTACTGCGGTATTCGCGTTTTCGGGCGTACTGGTGGCCGGCCGTCTCAGGATGGACGGTTTCGGTGTCATGGTGCTGGCGGCAGTCACCGCCATCGGGGGTGGCACCATCCGCGACATGATCCTGGGGGCCACCCCCGTCTTCTGGGTGCGCGACCCCCTCTATATCTGGGTGGTCATTGCCACGGCGCTCATCGGCATGTGGATGGTCAAACTGCCCCGCCGCATGCCCTGGTATGTGCTGCCGGTGGCGGACGCCTTCGGGTTGGCGCTCTTTACCGTGATCGGGGCACAAAAAGCCCTCAACTTTGGTACATCGGGGCTTATCGCCGTATTGATGGGCACCATGACGGGGGTTGCGGGCGGCATGATCCGTGACGTGCTGGCCCGGGAAGTGCCCATGGTGCTGCAAAAGGAGATCTACGCCACCGCCTGCATTCTGGGCGGCATCCTCTATACCTTGTCGCTGGAGGTCGGGGTGGACAGGGTCAGCGCCATGCTCATCAGCATGCTCGGGGTATTTGGTCTGCGGGTGGCGGCCATCTACTGGCACCTCTCCCTGCCCACCTTCTCGCTGCAGCGCAACTGAGAAGCCTCAGAGTGGGCGAGATCCCATCCCGGCAGGGACAAGATTGAACCAAGCCGGCTTTTCTGTTGTCATACAGGGGTCGTTTCAAGCCGGAAAACCTCATGCAAAAACTTGGGCTCATTACCACACTTGTTCTGATGATGGTGGCAGCGGCTCATGCGGGGGCACAGGCCCTGTTCGGGCGTCTGGCATCCACCCCAGTGCAGCAGTTCAACCAGCAGATCCGTCAGGCGAGCAGCAGTCAGCAAGGCTGGGTCAACGACTATCGCGAAGTGGCTCGCCGCTTCGTCGGCCATAAAGATGTACCCACCCGTATCCATGCTCAACAGCTGGACAACGATCTGGTGCTCTCGGTGGCCCTTGATGGCCAGCGTAGCGACATGCTCTACATCCTGACCCTGTTTCGCAGCAACAACCTGTGGCAGATGCGTCAGGCCGAGATGGGCTGGCGCTGTCAGGGTCAGGAAACCTTCACCCCGGTCCCCTGCCCCTGAGCATCTACCTTCATCCGAGTGAAATAAAAAATCCGGCGCCTTGGCCGGATTTTTTATACGCGTCTTGCCGTCACATCACGGACGGTAGACCTTGACGTTGGCAAAGCCCTTCTCTTTCAGGTAAAGCGCCTGCAGCTTGCTCATCACGCCGCGATCGCAATAGAGCAGGTAGGTCTTCTCTTTCGGCAGATCACCAAAGGCGGTGGCCAGCTTGAAGAAGGGGATATGCATGATCTCGCGCCCTTCCACCACCAGCGGCTTGTCGTCATGCTCCTCCATGGAGCGAATGTCCAGGATCACCTCGTCGTCACCGCTCTCGGCGGTGGTCTCCACCTCCTGCACCTCGGCGGCGGTCTCTTCACCGATGCGACGAATGTCGAGGTAACGGGCCTCGGCCACCACCTTGTCCAGAATGGCAAAGTCGAAGTTCTCCTCTTCCGCCTCGATGCGGGAGAGCTCGGCCTTCACGGTCGGCTTCTTGGAAATCACGCCGCAATACTCCGGCATGGTCTCCGCGAACTCCAGGGTGCCGATGCGGCGGGCTTCGCTGATGATGTCCGGCTTGTCCCAGGTGATGAGCGGGCGCAGGATCACCTTGTCGGTCACCCGGTCGATGACGTTCAGATTGGTGAGGGTCTGGCTGGAAACCTGGCCAACGCACTCGCCGGTCACCAGGGCCGGGATCTGGAACTCGTCGGCCACCTTGGCAGCGGCACGCATCATCATCCGCTTGAGCACCACCCCCATCTGGCCGTTGTCGATTTTCTCGAGGATCTCGGCCACCACGGGCTCGAAGTCCACCGCGGTGAAGCGCACCCGGTGGGAGGAGCCGAAACGGTTCCACAGGTGATAGGCCACCTGCTTGACGCCGATCTCGTGAGCCGCCCCACCCAGATTGAAGAAGCAGTAGTGCACCCGGCAGCCGCGCTTGATGAACTGGAAGGAGGCGACACCCGAGTCAAACCCGCCGGAGAGCAAGCTCAGCACATCTTCCTGGGTGGCGATGGGCATGCCACTCAGCCCTTGGTGGATGGCGCTGACGATGAAGAGCTCCTCGCCATCGATCTCGAGGTTGATCTTCACATCCGGGTTCTTGAGGCGCACGCCGTTGCTCACGCAGTGCTGGTTCAGACCGCCGCCCACGTAGCGTTCAATCTCCAGCGAGGAGAATTCGTGCTTGCCGTGGCGCTTGGCACGCACGCAGAAGGTCTTGCCCTGGAGCTGATCACCCCAGACGGCTTTCACCTGCTCGAAGATGTCGTGCAGGTCGGTAAACTTGCTGGCCTGCACCTCGAGGAAGGCCTGAATGCCGGGGATGCAGGCCAGGGCTTCGATGGCTTGCTCGCGGAACTGGTCATTGCGGGAGCTCACGATCAGCTTGTCCCAATCCATCCGCACCCGGGCATCGTCGTCGAAGCGGCGCAGGACATTGCGGATATTGCCCTGCAGGATCTTGATGAAGCGCTGGCGAACCGACTTGCTCTTGATGGTGATTTCAGGGAACAGCTTGATAATGAACTTCATGGTAATGACTCGGGTGGCCTTGATTTAAGGGCGCGAATTATATCAGAACTTTGTGAGCAGCGCCTACTGCATGAGCGGCCGCTCACATTCCCCCACGCAAAGTTTGCCGCATCCGGGCAATCATGCGTATATTCCCACCCCTGCATCCTGGCAACACAGCATTCATGAAAACCCATATCTACTACCCCGGCATGGAGGTACGCGACGAGCTCTGGCTCAAGTTTGCCCTGCTCTATCTGGAACGGCTCGCCTTCGTCTTCACCGTTAGTGAGAAGAGCGGTCTCACCGCCCTGCTGGAGACCCTGCGCCAGCAAACCGACCTGCTGGCCGAGCCGCCACAACCCGCCTTCTTCGCCCATATCACGCCCCAGGTCGAGAGCCAGATTGCCGGCCTGGTCGCCCCCGATTTTGTCCGCCACAAGGTGTTTGGCAACAGGGAGCTCATCGCCCGCTGGCGTTCAGCCCCCAACCACGACTGCTTCTGCCCGGCTCAGGCGGGACTGGAGCGGCTACACGGGTTTTGTCTGACCCACGGCTTTGCGACGCAGGATGAAGGGGGGATCAGAATGGCGCGCCGCTTTGCCAACCTGCTCTCCATGCGCCTCGCCCGTGAGTGGGCACTCGCCAATGACGGGGCGCTGATTACCGATCACGACTATCTCGACCGCCTGCTTCACCTGCTCGAATCCCGCTACCACAATCGCGGCGGTCAGGATTGCTTCCACCTCGAGATCCCGCTGCAAGTGCCCACTCACCTGGCCGACATCCCGTTTGCAGAGCTCATTGCCCTGCGGGGGCGAAGCGGCTTTCGTCAGCAGCTCGCCGAGTTCCATCAGGCCCTCGATGCCCTGCTCGCCATGCTGGGCAGCGGCTACGCCGAACCCGCCGTGTTGACCCGCTTCGAGCAGGCCCAGCAGGGGTTCACACCCTTGCTGGGACCCGAGACCGTCACCCTGCCGCTCACCACGCTCGTCAGTACTGGCTTACCGGCCATGGCGATGATCCACCACCTCAAGGGGAGTCACCCACAGAGCGACCTGGTGTTTCATCCCATCAAGAAGAGCCACTTCCACCAGCGCAAGAGCCGGCATTTCTTCACCCGGCTGGGGCAGGTCAAGCCCTGACTCCCCGCCTCTGCCGGGGAATCGACAATCAACTGACGGCATCGGGACCATCACCGATGCCGTCAATATTCTGGCGCTCACCACGCCCTCAGGAGGGGTTTTCCAGCCGAAACTCGATGCGATCGCTGTTTCCCGCCTCATCCACCACCACCAGCTGATAGCGGCCCGCCTTGCTCACTACTTGATCCCCGTCCCAGCGCAGCCGCTGGCCGTTGAGAAACCAGGCCGGCTTGCCGACACCGCCCAGCACCCTGGGCTGCAACCGATAGCGTTGACTGCGGATAAGGTTGCCCTCCCCCAGCGCCAGGATGCGGATGGGGGCCTGCTGCTCGGCGCTCAGCCCCTCCCCCGCGCAGCCCCTGGCAAGCAGCGCCTGACGCCGCTCGCCCGGTGAGCGCCACGGCTCCAGCGACAGCGGCCAGAGCGCTCTAAAAGCGGATTGTGCCGCATCGTGGCAGCGGGTCAGCGTCGGCTTGCCGTCGACAGTGAGCGCAACCTGGCGCAGCGGCGAGGGCCAGTCCATGGGGTCCGGCAAGGTGGGAGGATCGCGCCCTTCCAGCAACCAGGCGCTCTGATGCTGCAAACAGGCCTCTGGCAGGGTCGCGCTCCCCTTGCGCCCCAAGGGCCAGCAGATCTCCGCTTCGCTCACCGTGTTGGGTTGTGCTGGCAGAGGGCTGTTGTCCGAGAGCCGCGAGTAGACCGAAAGCAGCAGCGGCACCGCCGCGCTCTGGCCGTAAAAGCCGGGCATGGGGGTGCCGTCGGGGCGCCCCAGCCAGACGCCGATGGTCCAGCGACCGGAGACCCCCATGGCCCAGCTGTCGCGATAGCCATAGCTGGTGCCGGTCTTCCAGGCCAGTCGGTTGACCCGGCCGGTCGCCTCACTGGCAAAAGGTTGATCTGCCCGTCCCTGGGCACTCAAAATTTGCCAGATGATCCAGGCCGCTCCCTGGCTCAGCAAGGGGCGTGACACCGCCTGCTGCCCCGCCAGCCAGACCGGCATCGCCACCTGCCCCTGCCGGGTCAGCGAGCTGTAGAGCGCCACCAGCTGCTCAAGCCGAATGCCCGCCGCCCCCAGCGCGATGGCCGGATTGGGTTTGTCGGAAAGGGCCAGCCTCACCCCGGCGTTGTCGAGACGGCTGACCAGTTTGTCGGCCCCGAGCGCCTCCAGCACCTGCACCGCCGGCACGTTGAGGGATTGCTGCAGCGCCTGGGTCAGGGTTACCGGCCCCTGAAAGGCACCGGAGAAATTGGCGGGGCGATAGTCCGAGCCCAGCCTTGGCGCATCGGAGAGCAGAGAGGCCGAGTGCACCAGCCCCTCGTCCATCGCCAGACCGTAGATGAAGGGCTTCAGCGTAGAGCCGGGAGAGCGGATCGCCTGCACCATGTCGAGGTAACCGTGGCGGCGCAAATTGCCATACTCGGCACTTCCCACGTAGGCGCGCACCGCCATGGTCCTGTTGTCGACCAGGAGCAACGCCGCTGAGGTCTGCTCGGGGAAGCGGCGGATATAGCTCGCCACCCGCCCCTCCAGCCAACGCTGCAGATCGCCGTCGATGGTGGTATGCACCAGGGCCCCGGCCTGATGGTCGGCGGCGAGGCGGGCAAACAGCGGCGCCTCCATCGGCGTGAAGTGACCGCGAGCCAGCACCGGCTCGATACGCCCCTCCAGCCATACCTGTTCGGGCCAGACGCCTTGCGCTACCAGCCGCTGCATCACCTTGTCACGGGCGGTGCGGGCCCGTTCGGGATGCCTGTCCGGCCGGTTGCGGCTGGGAGCCTGCGGCAACACCGCCAACAACGCCGCCTCGGCATAGGTCAACTTGGCCGCACTCTTGCCGAGATAGGCAAAACTTGCCGCCTGCACCCCCTCCAGGTTGCCGCCAAACGGCGCCCGATTGAGGTAGACGGTGAGCAGGGTGCGCTTGTCGTAGTGCCACTCCAGCTGCAGCGCACGGGCCATCTGGCGCAGCTTGCCGGGCACGCTCCTGTGGTAGGGCTCGATAAGGCGCGCCACCTGCATGGTGAGGGTCGAGCCCCCCGACACGGCGCGCCCATAGCGCAGCCACTGCCAGACCCCGCGCACCATGGCCACCGGATTGACTCCGGGATGACGCCAGAAGTAGCGATCCTCGTAGCCCAGCAGCGCCTCGATATAGCGGGGGGAGACCTGCTCCAGGGTCACGGGGTAGCGCCACACGCCGCTGGTATCGGCAAAGGCGCGCAGCGGTCGCCCCTTCATGTCGAGCACCACCCGTGCGTAGGCAGGGTCGAGCGGTGGCGGCGGGAATAGTCGATCCAGCGCCAGCAATGACAGGAGCAGTGCTACAACGCCCAGCACCGAAAAGCGCAGCCAGCGTGGCAAACGACCAAGCCAGCTCCAGCCAGCGCGGCCAGTGCGACCCAGGCTCAGCCAGCCACGCTGCCAGAAAGTGAGCGGGCGAACCCGCTCAAGGGAGGGTTTGTTACTCAGAGATACGCACCTCGTGGATATCCTCACCCACAGCCCGGATCTCGGGTCGGTACATATCCTCCACCTGGGTCGGCGGCACCTGATAGCGACCCGGCGTCACCGCCCGCATCAGGTAGACCAGTTGCTGGTTGCTCCCCTCGCTCAGATCCAGCGCTGCCGTGTAGCGGTCATCGCGAAACTCCTGATGCTTGAGATAGTCGTTCCATTCGCTCTGCCACGCCGGTTTCCCCTCGATGGAGAGCTCTTCGAGCTTGATGCTGTTGCCAAGGGCCGGGTTCTCCAGCTCGAAGCCGGCGGGCACCATCTCCACCAGCAGGGCATCGGGCACCGCCGATTCACTGCTGACATTGAGCCGCACCACCACCAGATCGCCGACCTTCACCTTGGCGGGATCAAACGGCTGACCGTCGCTGTTGAACCAGCTGCGGGTCACGCTCATCCCCTTGCTGATCCGTGCAGGTGCCTGTTCGGGGTAACCGACCAGAGTGCGCTGCACATAGAGGGATCCCTTGCCCTCGTTGGTGACGGAGCTCACGGCCAGTGCCTCGGGGGTGCCCTGCTGCAGCGGAGCCGAACCGCTCAGGGATCCACTGCCAAGAGAGGAAGTTACCCTGGCCTGCCAGTCGACGGCCGGATCGAAGCGGGCCAGTCGCAGCAGGGCGAGCCGCTCCTGAGTGCTGAGCCACTGACGGTGAGCCAGGGTATCGGCCACCTTGGCACTGAGGGCCGGCCAGCGCTCCACAGCCAGCTTGTGCTGGCGCAGCAAGGAGAGCTCAAGAGCTTCATCGCGCAGCGGTGAGCCGTAATCCCCCAGATAGTCATCACCGCGCTCGGTCGCCAATGCCCGGCTGAGGGCCTTGGCGGCGTTCTGCTCATCCCCCATGGCCGAGAGGGCCAGCGAGAGGTGGAGCAGCGGCAAACCGGAACGGGCGTGATCGGCCTGCTGCTCCCAGATAAGACGCAGGGTAGCGAGCGGTGCCTTGCCAACCCGGGCCAGCACATAGGCACTGTAGGCCTGATAGGCCAGCCGGCTGTGCTCGGGGGCACTGCTCCAGCGCTCGCCGTACTGACTGTCGGTGAGATAGCTTTGCAGCCGGTTCAAAGCCTGATTGAGCATCGCCTCCGGCACGGCATCGCCCGCCTCCTTGCGCGCCAGCAGATAGTCAGCGGCATAGGCGGTGAGCCACTGCTCCTCGTCGGAGCGAGCATCCCAGAGGCCAAAGCCACCGCTTGGCAGTTGCAACCGCTGCAGCCGTTGCAGCAGGGCGCGCTGCACGTCTGCCTCGCTCGCCGCTTTCTTGCCCTCTGCGGGTTTGCTCCAGAAAGCCCGCTCATCGGCCGTGGTCAGCAAGTAGGGCCAGGCACGGGACAAGGTCTGCTCCAGACAGGCGTAGGGGTAGTCGGCCAGCGCCTGCCACTGGGCTGCCGGATCCCAGGGGGGAGTGCCGGAGAGGCTGAGCAGCCCCTGCAGATTGGCACGATCCAGCCCGGCCAGCTCAGCTGGCGCAAAGCTCATCTCTTGGCCGGGAGCCAGCATCTGGTAGCGCTGGCGAGTCTCGGCCGGCCAGGGGGATCGCAGCGGCAAAGTCCAGTCGCGGCTGATGGCAAAATCCTTGCCGCTGGCCGCCAACTGCAGGCTTGCCACACCGCTCGCCCCGGTCACGGTGAGCGGCAGGGTCAGCCACTGCTCCTCGCCATTTTTAAGGGAAAGGGTGCCGGGCAGCTCGCCGTTTGCTTTCAGCCCGCCGTTGAGGGTCCAGACAAGGGAGAGGGTCTGATCCTCGCCGCTCATGTTGCGCAGCTGCACCAACGCCCGGGTCTCATCCCCTCTGGCGCCAAAGCGCGGCCAGCCGATCTCGGCCACCAGGGGCGCCACTACCTTGACGGCGCGCTCGGCCTCCCCGACTTGCTGTTCGTTCCAGGCCAGCGCCATCAGCGCCAGCTCGCCGTTGAAGTTGGGCAGATCGAGCGGGATCACCGCCTTGCCCTGCTCGTCAAAACTCACCTCGCCGCTCCAGAGCGCAGCTATCTCGACCCGGCTCTCCAGCGCGCCGCCCTTTTTCAGCGGCGCCCGGTCACCCCCGTAGTTGAGGCGGGCCAGCTTGCCATCCTGTGGCGGGATCACCTGACCGTAGTTGTCGAACAAATCTTGGGCGAAGCGCTTGCGACCAAAGAAGATCTCGAACGGGTCGAGGGGCTGATAATCGCTGATGTTGAGCACGCCCCGATCCACCGCCGCCAGCACCACCCGCCCCTGACTGTTGGGGGTAGAGGTGGCGGTCACCTCCAGCCGGGTAAGCGGCACCGCTTTGTCCGGCGCGCTCAGGGTAAGCGGAAGACGGCGCGCTTCCCGATCCAGGGTGAGCGGCACCAGACCGACCGAGCGCAGGCTCTGCACACTCTTTTGGCTCACCGGCTTTGAGTCACTGTCTGGCGCGGCGATCTGGGCCGAGATATGCAGGTCATGGCGCTGCCACTCGGGGCTGACCGGGATCTCGAACTCGCCGCGGGCATCCTTGGCATCGCCGCCGGCGCCCTTGAGCTCGATGCGCTGCCACCAGCGCAGGCCGTCGCCATCTTCCACCAGCAGCAACCCCTTGCCGGGGCGCGGGGCCACCAGGGTCACTTTGGCCTTCTCCCCGGCCTGATAGGCGCGCTTGTCGAGGGTGATGGCGATCTTGTCAGGCCGTGCCTGCTCGCCACCACCGCCCCAGGCGTAGCTGCCTATCTCCACCCGCAGGCTCGATTGATGGCCCTGACTGTTCTCCACTTCCAATCGATACCAGCCCGCCGCCAGTTGCAGCGTGAGCGGGGTCGGCCCCTTGCCATCCAGCTGCAGGGTCTGCTCCTGTTCCAGATAGGGCTGGCTGTTGAATTCGTACTTCCACCCCTCCCCATCGGCGTAGTGCCAGTAGTAGTCGCGGTACTCGTTGATAAGGCGCACCTTCACCGCCCCCGCCACCGGATGACCCTTGTCATCGAGGTTGAGGATCTGGAAGGGGAGCGGCTTGCCCCCTTCTACCCGATCGACCACGAAGTCGGCCTTGAGCGCCGGCCACTGGCTGCCCGCGGGCCAGCCATACTGGGTGCGGCTGCGATTGACTGCGCGGCCACCGGGCTCGGCGAGCGACACCCGATAGGCCACCTCCAGCGGCCCGAGGGCGCGCACCCCATCGAGCTCATCAGCCAGCGAAAAAGTCCCCTGCCCCTGCGCATCCAGGGTGAGATTCAGCGCCTCGAGATCCTTGGCCTGCTCGGCGAGCAGCACATCACCCAGAGTGAACTCCTGCCACTGGGTAAAGGGCATGGTGGCGCGGCTTAACTTCACCTCCGCCTTGGCCTTGGTGGCGCTCGCTGGCGCACCGTAGAGATAGTCCCCTTGCAGTGGCAGCGTCAGGGCGGCGTCCAGATCCATGACTTCCCCATCCTGCCCCTTGCCAAGCTGCAGTTTCAGCCGCTCCGGCAGAAACTCCTCCACCAGGAAAGGCCACTCGAAGCGGCTACCGGCAGCGGTCTTGAGATTGATGGTCCAGCGCCCGAGCGGCGCATCGTCCGGCAGACGCAAGCCGTAGTGGGCCGCGCCCAAATTGTCCGGCAGCAGGCGCTTTTGTTCGAGCAGCTGGCCGTCCGGCTGTTTCACCTCCAGATCCACCGCCATGCCCGGCAGCAGCTGACCATCTTGTCCTTTAAGCAGGATTTCGCTGTCGAGCCGCTCGCCGGGGCGATAGAGGTCGCGTCCGCTGAACAGATAGAGCTGCTGGGCCTGCCAGGGCTGGGTGCCGAGATCGAAGGTGGAGAGATCGAGGGCCGCGCCATCGAGGCGCAGCACCGCCAGATGCTTGCCCTGCTCGGCCAGCAGCAGGCGAGCACCCTGCACCTGATCGAAGCGGCGATGACCTTGGGGGTCGGTGGTTTGCACCTGCAGCCGGTTGCCCTTCTCGTCGAGCAAGGAGAGCTGCACATCCTTGAGGGGGTCGGCGCTGGCCAGGGAGCTCACGAACACCTCCAGCTCATCGCGGTAACGGCGGGCACTGAGCCCCATGTCGCTCACCGCAAAGTAGGTGGTCTCCTTGCGCCAGTCGTAGTTGCCAAGGGGGGACATTACCGCAAAGTAGACGCCAGCCTCCGCCAGCTGCGGCTCCTTCACATTGATGAGGCGGGTCTCGCGCCGGTTGGCATCGAGCTCCAGCGCGTAACGGCCGCTGAACACCCGCTTGGCCCGCTTGGTGATCTGCTCAAGCTCCCAGTTGCCCATGCCGGCACCGGGGCGATACTCGGCCAGGAAACGGGGCAGATACTCCGCATCGACCCGGAAGAAGTCGATATTGATCTCGTCCACGTTGACCGCGCTGATGGGCAGGCGCAGCTCGTCGCGCAGCGGCAACACCATGCCGCTCGCGGTAAACGACGCCCCCGCCTCCAGCGGCCGGGTCTTGAGGGTCCAGCGCTGGGGGGATGGGCCCAGCCCCGCCTTGAGGCTCACCTCGTAGCTTTTGTCGGGTTGCACGTTCGGGAAATAGAGGGTGCGACCATCGTCGGCCAGGATCCACTCCCCCTGCACCTGCTTGCCCCCTTCACTCACAGAAAGCCAGCTCTGCCAGTTTGCTTTGGGCGCCACTGGGCCGGAGAAGACCAGCGCCAGCGCCGGGGCATCCCGATATTGACGGGCATTGGCCTGCACTACAGAAGTTGGCGCCCCGGCCTCCTGCCGGGCCATCGGGTCAGTCGTCGGCACCTGGCTGGCAGGTTTGTCGGGGCCGCAACCGGCCAGCAGCAGCGCCGCCAGCCAGGCCACACGGGGAAGACGAGTCACGGGGCAGGAGAGAGAGAGGAGCATGGTGTTCATCCCGGGTTGGATCGCCGCAGCGCAGGAGCCAATAGAATAAAGCGTCGCTCCCGGGAACACCAACTGCCATGTCGGGCGGCATCGGCCAACAGAGATGCCTACATCGCCACGGACGCGGGCACGACGCCCTGTGAAGCGCGAGGTTTATTCGAGGCCCCGTATGCGATCTCCTGTTCCAGGAAAGGGGATTGTCGTGATTTTCTGAACCCGGGCTAAACCGGGCACCACTGTTCACTTGTGCGCGATCGGGCCATTCATTATGCTCGGCCCCGCTCAACGCAGGCCTTCCAATCAACGACATATCAAGCAGATAAATATTTCTTAAGCCTTGAACACCTGTGCCATACATAACGTGCAGGTGCGCTCGATGTATGCCTCAACCATTGAAAACAGACTTGTCAATTGCCCATCGACCAGAATGCCGACCTTGAGTTCACACGGGGTCAGCGGGGTCGTGCATCCATCCCTCGCTGGAGTCATATCAGAATGGAAAATAACGATCTGTCCCTCGTTGAAAAGAGAGTGGTCGCCAGATTTCTGGACATGTTCATCAAATTTGGCCTTATTCTGGCGCTAGGCTCGTTCTGCTTCACCGTCTTCTCCCCCTTCATGAACATGATGCTGTGGGCCCTGATCCTAGCGGTCACCCTCTACCCCCTCCATCAGCGCCTCGCCGCCCGTCTCGGGGGGAAACAGGGGCGTGCCGCCACTCTGCTGATCCTGCTGAGCATCCTGCTCATCGTGGCCCCCACCGCCGCCATGCTGGGCTCCCTGGGCGACAGCGTCAGCGCCCTGGTCGACAAGGTGGAGAACCACACCCTGGTGATCCCGCCCCCCTCCGCCGGGATTGCCGACATCCCCCTCGTTGGTACCAAGATCCATGGCCTCTGGATGAAGGCATCGGTGGACTTGCCCGGCCTCCTCATCAGCTACAAGCCGCAGCTCGGCGACATGGCCAAGCAGACTGTCGCCATGCTCGCCAGCATGGGGGGAGGCCTGCTGGGCTTCGTCGCCTCCTTCATCGTGGCCGGCATCATCATGGCCTGGGGGGAGCCGGGCGCCATCAGCGCCGATCGCATCGCCATACGCATCACCGATGAGCGCAAGGGCCTAGCCCTGACCAAGCTGTGCACCAGCACCATCCGGGCCGTGGCCATGGGGGTTATCGGGGTCGCCTTCATCCAGGCCCTGCTGGCCGGGGTCATCATGTCCCTCGCCGGGATCCCGGCGGTCGGCATCTTCTTCGTCCTGGCGCTGATCCTGGGCATCGCCCAGATCCCTGTCATCCTGGTCACGGGACCGGCCATCGCCTTCATGTGGATGGCGGGGGATCACGGCACCCTGCTCAACGTGCTCTATACCGTGCTGCTGATCGTGGCCGGCATGGCCGACAACGTGCTCAAGCCCCTGCTGCTGGGCCGTGGTGTCGATGCCCCCATGCCGGTAGTGCTGCTGGGGGCCCTGGGCGGCATGGCTACCAACGGCATCCTCGGCATGTTCATCGGGGCGACCCTGCTCTCCATCGGCTATCGCATCTTCATGGCATGGGTCGACGACGGTCTGGCCAACGCGGAAAAATAACCCCATGGCCGACGCACTTTCTCTCCTTCGCCCCCTGTTTGCAGGGGGCACCTGCCTGCTGCTCGGTGCCTGTACTCTGCTCGGGCCAGATTATCAGGCCCCCGGTGTCGAGGAGATGACCAACTGGCACAGCGCCAGCGAGGGTAAGCAGGCGGTGACGGTGACCGACTACCGACGATGGTGGGACAACTTGCACGATCCCGTGCTGAGCGCCCTGGTGGAGGAGGCCTTCCTCAATAATCCGGACGTGCGGATCGCCGGCCTGCGGATCCTCGAGGCCCAGGCCCAGCTTGGCATCGCCGAGAGCCTGCTCGGCCCCCAGGCGACGGTGGGAACGGCAGAATTCCTCCAGGCAGGTCAGACCCGGGGCGGCCACAGCAGCGCGGGCAGCAGCTACGGCGCCGGCTTCAACCTCGGCTGGGAACTCGACTTCTGGGGCAAGTTCCAGCGCGGAGTCGAGGCGGCGGATGCCAGCTATTTCTCGACCCTGGCCCAGTATGACGACATCCAGGTGTTAATGGCCGCCCAGGTGGCCCAGCTCTATGTGAGCATCCGTACCCTGGAGGCCAGGCTCCAGATCGCCCGGGAGAATGCCCGCATCCAGCGGCGCAGCCTGGAGATCACCGAGCGACTGTTCAAGAGCGGCAACAGCGCCGAGCTGGACGTGCAGCAGGCCAGGACCCAGTACCTGGGCACCCTGTCCGGCATTCCCCAGCTCGAGACCAGCCTGCGCCAAAGCCAGAACGCCCTCTCCACCCTGCTCGCCCGCGCCCCGGGTCCCCTGCCCGAGATGACCACCAACACCGGCAGGATCCCCCAGGGCGAGCTGGCCCTGGTCACCGAGATGCCCGCGGATCTGCTGCGCCGCCGTCCTGACGTGCGGGTGGCCGAGCGTCAGCTGGCCGCCCAGTCGGCCCTCATAGGGGTGGCCGAGAGCGAGCTCTACCCCTCCATCACCCTGCTCGGCACCCTGGGAGTCAATGCCAGCGGCGGGGAAAGTGGCACCTTCTCCTGGGGCGTCGGGCCGTCGCTGAGCTGGAACCTGCTGGATCAGGGACGGCTCGGCAACCAGATCCTGGTGCAGGACGCCCGCTTCCAGCAGCTTCACGAACGCTATCGCGACAGCGTGTTCAAGGCGGCCCGCGAGGTGGATGACGCGGCCGTGGCCTATGCCAACGGCCAGGAGGAGATCGCCCTGCTGACCCAGACCGGCGAAGCCGCCCGCCGCTCCCTCGAAATCGCCAACACCCAGTACCGCGAGGGGATGGCGGACTTCCAGCGGGTGCTCGACTCCCAGCGTGCCCTGTTCAACCAGCAGGAGCGCCTGGTCAACAGCCGTGGTGCGCGGATGCGCGACCTCATCACCCTCTACAAGGCACTGGGTGGCGGTTGGGAACAGGGGCGCGAACGTCCCCTGGTGACCCCCAAGGTGGAGGCTCAACTGCGCACGCGCGCCGACTGGGCCCCCCTGCTCGACGCAGCCCACTCCCCCATGACACAGAAGGCAAACTCCCATGACTGACACAGCCTCTCCCGGCCAGGCCAGCCGCCGCGCCACCCTCGGGCTGCTGGCCGCGATCCTCCTCCTGCTCATCTGGTATCTGCTGGCGGACAGGTTGACCCCCTACAGCTCCCAGGCCCGGGTGCAGGCCTTCGTGGTCCCCGTCGCCGCCGAGGTGGCAGGCCAGATCAAGCGGGTCTATGTCCACGACAATCAGGACGTGGAGGCTGGCGCCCCCCTGTTCGAGATCGATCCCGAGCCTTATGACATCGCCCTGGCCAAGGCCAGATCCGACTACCAGACGGTGCTGAGCGGCGTCAAGGCGAATACCGAAGGGGTCAAGGCGGCCGAGGCTTCCCTGATGGCCATGCGCGCTGCCTACGACAACGCGGCCAAGGATGCTGAGCGCCAGGAGCGGCTCTATCGGGAAGATCCGGGGGCCATTTCGGTGCGTCGCCTGGAGGTGGCCCAGGCCAGCCGCGAGACCGCCAAGAGTCAGGTGGCGGCAGCCGAAGCCGACGTTCGCCGCACCATCGAGGCCGCCGGGGCGAGCGGCGATGACAACTCCCAGCTGCTCAGTGCCCGCTCGGCGGTGCACAAGGCCGAGCTGGATCGCCAGAACACCCGCGTGGTGGCGCCGGGTCGGGGGCTCATCACCGACCTCAGCACGGATGCAGGCCAGTTCATCGGGGCAGGTGCACCGGCCATGACCCTGATCGCCATCCACGACGTCTGGGTATCGGCGGATCTGACGGAGAACAACCTCGGCAACATTCGACCAGGGGACAAGGTCGCCATCCTGCTCGACAGCCTGCCTGGACAGCTGTTCGAGGGGAAGATCCGCAGCGTCGGCTACGGGGTGGGCGATGGCAAGAACCAGCCCGCCGGTACCCTTCCCACGGTGGACAACAACCGCGACTGGCTGCGCCAGGCCCAGCGTTTCCCGGTCAAGGTCGCCTTCAAGGGCGACGACTTTCCACCGGTCGAGGCGCTGCGGATCGGTGGTCAGGCCGACGTGCTGGTCTACACCGGCGAGAGCGGGGTGATGCACCTCCTGGGGACGCTCTATATCCGCCTGATGAGCCTCTTCTCCTTCCTCTATTGAGACGCCAGATGCATAACGCCGACAGGGCTGTACTGCGCATTGGCACGGGCATCGGGCTCGCGACGGGGATCTGTTACGGCCTGGCGCTACCCATGCCCCACCTCGGGGTCATCATGGCCTGGGTGGTGTTGTGCCGACCCGGCGAGCCGCTCAGCCTTGGCAAAGGGTTGCTGGGTGGCGCTCTGCTGCTGGCCATGATGGTCGGCGGCGTGCTGCTGGTGCCCCTGCTGACCCACTATGCCCTGGCGGCCGTGCTGCTCGTCGCCCTGCTGCTCTACCTGCTGATGCAGCAGGCGATGGCCGGCAAGGGGGCCGCCGCCATGCTGCTCATCATGGCCATCACGGTGATCCCAGTGGCCGGTCTCATCGAGCAGTCCCTTGCCATCGCCCTTGCCCAGATGATGGGACTGGGGATCCTGATAGGCACCCTGGTCAACCGCCTGGCCCACGCGCTCTTCCCTCCCCTGCCGGTGGCCGGGGCGGCGGCAAGGCCCGTGCCATTGCCCCCCGAACACCCCGAGCGGCTGGCGCTGCGCGCCGTCGCCATGGTGCTGCCGGTGTGGCTGATGGCCCTCGGCAATCCGGCGTTCTACATTCCGGCGGTGATGAAGACGGTGACCCTGGCCCAGCAGAGTACCTCCCTCAACGCCAGACAGGCGGGCCAGGAGCTGGTGCTCTCGACCCTGATGGGCGCCCTGCTGGCGTTCGCACTCTGGCTCGGGCTCAGCCTCTGGCCCTCGCTCCTGATGCTGGTGCTGATGCTGGCCCTGATGACCCTCTGGCTGGCGCGGCGCCTGGTGCGGCTGGTGGCGGGGCGTTTCCCGCCATCCTTCTGGAGCAACGCCTGGATCACGGCGCTCATCCTGTTTGGCCCGGCCATCGAGGACAGCGCCACCGGCAAGGATGTGTGGTTGGCGGCCGCCATGCGTTGCGGCCTCTATCTGGTGGTGGCCGGCTATGGCTGGCTCTGTATCTTGCTGCTCGAACAGTGGTGGCCAGTCGGCCGCCCACTGGCAGAAGCCAAGCTAGGAGATTGATATGTTAACGATTTTTTTGGTCGGCATCCCGGTGATCCTGGTCAACATGCTGCTGCAATCCCTGGTATCCGTCTGGTGCATCCGCTTCTACGTCAAGCGATTCAATCGACGCGAGGGGGCCCTGGCCGGCATGCTGGCTTTGTTTGGCATCATCACTCTGGTGATGCTGGGCAACCTGGCCCAGATCGGCGTCTGGGGCGGGCTCTTCCTGTGGCTCGGGGAGTTCGATACCCTGCAGGAGGCCGTCTATCACTCCGGGGTCAACTTCGCCACTCTGGGCTATGGCGACATCGTCATGAGCCCGCAGTGGAAGCTGCTCGGCCCCCTGGAGGCGGTCAACGGTGCCCTGATGATAGGCCTCTCCGGCGCCTCCATGCTCGCGGTCTTGCAGCACCACATTCGCAATCAGCTCGCTGACAGCCCCCCCTGAGAGCGAGGGGCCACCTGCGGCAACCCCGTTTGCATACAGAGTGATCAATCGGGCCATTTCAGCCACAGGATCTACTCGGCGATCACCGTCTGCCAGGTCTTGAAACCGCCGGAGAGGTTCTTGACCCGAAAACCGTGCTGGCTCAGCAGGCGGCAGGCCACGTGACCCCGCAGTCCCACCTGGCAGCTGATGAGCAGCTCTTTATCCTTGGGCAACTCATCAAGACGGCTGCGCAGCTCGTCCAGAGGAATGTGCAGCGCCCCCGGAATGCGCCCCAGCTTGTCGAGTTCGGGGCCGTTTCGCACATCCACCACCTGCTGATGGGGGTGGCGAGCCTGCACCTCGGCTGCGTGGCAGAGGATGCTGTCCCCCTTCAAGTGGTTGCTCGCCACGAAGCCCGCCATGTTGATCACATCCTTGGCCGAGCCGAAGGGCGGCGCATAGGTAAGCTCCAGATCCTGCAGATCAAAGACGGTGAGACCGGCGCGCTGGGCCACCGCCAGCACGTCGATGCGCTTGTCGATACCATCCTTGCCGATGGCCTGGGCGCCGTAGATCTTGCCATCGGGGGCAAACAGCAGCTTGAGGCTGACCGGGTGGGCACCGGGGTAGTAGCCGGCGTGGCTGCCCGGGTGGACATAGACCTTCTCGAACGGCAGCCCCAGCTGCACCAGCCGCTTCTCGTTCAGCCCCGTGCTCGCCACCGCCAGATCGAACAGCTTGCAGATGGCGGTCCCTTGCGTCTTCTTGTAGGTTTCGCTTCGCCCCAGCATGTTGTCGGCGGCAATGCGCCCCTGCCGGTTGGCCGGGCCCGCCAGGGGAATGAGCACGGATTCGCCGGTGACGAAGTCGGTCTCCTCCACCGCGTCCCCCACCGCGAAGATGAAGGGATCCGAGGTGCGCATGCCCGCATCCACCTTGATGCCGCCCCGCGGTCCCAGCACCAGCCCCGCCTTGGCGGCGAGCAGAGTCTCGGGCTTGACGCCGATGGCGAGGATCAGCAGGCCGGTGTCGAGATGAGAGCCGTCGCTCAGGGTCAGGCGCAGTCCACCCCGCTGGGCGGTCGCCACGGCGGCGGTCTTCTCGGCAGGCACCTCCAGGCTTTCGATGGCAGCAAGGCCGGTACGCAGGCGAAGATCGACCCCCTCCTCCCGGATGCGGGCGTGGAGCAGGTTGGCCATCTCCTTGTCCACCGGCGCCATCACCTGATCGGAGAGCTCAAGCAGGGTGACATCCAGCTTGCGCTGGTGCAGCGCCTCCATCATCTCCAGCCCGATGAAACCGCCCCCCACCACGGTGACGTGGCGGGGCTTGTCGTGCGCCAGCGCCGCCAGGATGCGATCCATGTCGGGAATGCTCCGCAGGGTGTGTACCCCCGGGCTCTCGATGCCGGGGAAGGGAGGCCGGATGGGGGCGGCGCCCGGGCTCAGCAGTAGCACGTCGTAGGCTTCGCGCCGCTCTTCGCCGGTCAGCAGGTTGCGCACCAGCAGGCTCTTGCCGGCCCTGTCTATCTCGATGACGTCGTGAAACACCCGCACATCCACGTTGAAGCGGCGCTTGAAGCTTTGCGGTGTCTGCAGCAGCAGGGCATCCCGATCCGGGATATCCCCCCCGATGTGATAAGGCAGACCGCAATTGGCGAAGCTCACGAACTCGCCCCGCTCGAACATCACGATCTCCGCCTCTTCGCTCAAACGGCGGGCACGGGCGGCGGCGGACGCCCCCCCGGCCACACCACCCACAATCAGGATCCGTTTCATCTGCAAGACTCCACTCAACAGGAAATGACCAATAAATTAGACTTGTCTAATTTAGAATTCAATGAAATTTTGTTTGCCACGGATTTGCAGTATTCTTGCCCTCCGACAATTGCTCAACAGGATAGTGTCAGTTCATGTCGTCTACCGCGCTCAGCCATCTTCCGACCGCCAGCCAGGCGCCCCTGTTTTTCCGCCTGGATACCCGTAGTCAACGGCTGGTCGCCCTGACCGATGTGATGCAGACGCCGCTCCACTGGCTCGACGAGCCCCGCAGTGCCTGGCCGGCCCAATTGCCGGACGCCCTGCGCCAGCCCATCGAGCAGCGGCTGGCCAGCGGCAAGGGGGGCAAGCTGGTGCTGCGCTTTGACGCCCTCCTCTGGCACATTTCCCTCTCCCACGAGCAGGACGCCTTCTGGCTCATCTGCCTGCAGACCCAGTCCCAGGAGAGCGCCGCCAGCCTGTCCCTGCAACTGCCGCGCCTGAGCCAGATGGCCAGCCAGCAGCAGTATGACGCCATGCTGGAGAGCCTCAAGGAGTGCCTGGGGGCCGATCGCCTGATCCTCTGGCACTACCAGGCCCATGGCGCCCTTGGCGGCGAGCAGCTGACCCCGGTGTTCACCCTGGGGGTGGACGCGCTCGGTGCCATTCGCGGAGACAGCCGCTACATCCGAGCCCTGCGTGCCCGGGGCGCCCTGAGCTTCTCGGAGGCGGCCCACCAGCCCATGTTGAGCCAGCACTACTACCTGGCCGATGCCAATGTCTGCTCCCGCCTGGACGGCGCCTTGCTGGAGCAGGAGAAGCTCATCGGCGTGCTCAGCCTGGAGTATGCCGAGAGCACCCTCATCAGCGATGACACCCTGCAACTGGTGCGTCATTGCGCCCGTTTGCTCGGCCACTGGCAGCCGGACCCCGTGGCGACCGACACCCCGGACCTCGCGCCTCCCCCGGGGCTGGCCAACCTGACCGGCAACGATTACTGCCGCGCCCTGCTGCGCTGGGCCATGGGCCTGAGTGGTGCCCACAGGGGCTGGATCGGCGAGTTTCAGCCTCGCGGCCAGGATCTCTGGCTCATTCCCCGCTGCGTGGTGGAGGGGGATGCCTTCGCCGTCGTCAAACCCATGCCCATGGACATCGGCCCTGGCCGGGAGATCTTCCAGCACGGGCAGAGTCTCTACGTGGAAGATCTGGCCCTGCGCTATCCCCAGTCCAGCCAGCTGCTGGCCCTCGACGCCAAGGCCTATGTCGGCATCCCCTTCCCGGGGCCAAACGGTCTCCCCCTGGGGCAGCTCACCCTGCTGCTCGCCACCCCTCTGGCCGATCCCGCGCCCCTGCTGGACGTCCTCTACGAACAGCGCGAGCGGGCCGCCAGCGAGTTGCAGCGCCTGGCCAATGACGATGCCCTGCGCCTGGCCGAAGTGGCCTTCAACACCCACGACGGCCTGCTGGTGATGGATCACGGGGGCATCATCCTCAAGGTCAATGCCTCCTTCAGCCGCATCACCGGCTTTGCCAGCGAGGAGATGCTGGGCCTGCACATCGACGCCCTGAGGCCCACTTACTATGGCGACACCCTCAAGGAGGAGGTGATCGCGGCGGTCAACCGGCAGGGATACTGGCTCGGGGAGGAACAATGCCTGCACAGGGAAGGACACCTCTTCCCGGTGCGGCTCATGGTGAGCGGGGTCAAGGACGAGGAGGAGGAGATCAGCCACTTCGTCTGCAGCTTCCACGACATCACCCAGGAGAAGGAGACCGCCCGCCACATCGAGCGCCTCGCCTACTACGACGACCTGTGCGATCTCTACAACAGGCGCAGCCTGACCGACATCATGCAGCGCACCCTGCAGACCCCGAGCGGCCAGTGGGGGGCCCTGCTGCTGCTGGATCTGGACAACTTCAAATCCATCAACGACTCCCTTGGTCACGCCTGCGGCGATCTGCTGCTCCAGGCCGTGGTGGTGCGACTCAAGTCCCTGCCCCAGGAGAACCTGGTGCTCGCCCGCACCTCGGGTGACGAATTTGCCCTGCTCTTCACGGCACTGGGCCAGGGCTATATCACCGCCAAGATCCTGGCGGAGCACTTTGCCCGGGAGCTGATGGGGATCTTCCGTGCCCCCTTCGACATCGGCGATCACAAGCTGCACTGCAGCGCCTCCGTGGGGATCAGCCTGTTCAGCGATGACGACAAGGATCACCTTGTCCTGATGCAGCAGGCCGATACCGCCGTCCACATGGCCAAGCGCGCGGGCCAGGGCAACCATATCTTCTTCAGTGAAGCCATGGCGGAAAAAGAGAAGAGCAAGCTTTCTCTCAACAACCAGCTGCGCGATGCCCTGCGCAACAACGAGCTGGTGCTGCACTACCAGCCCCAATACCGGGTCGACAACGGCACGCTCTCGGGCATAGAGGCGCTGCTGCGCTGGCAGAAGGCCGACGGCACCATGGTGCCACCCGGGGAGTTCATCCCCATCGCCGAGGAGACCACCCTGATCCAGGAGATCGGCTACTGGGTGATGAAGACCGCCTGCGCCCAGTACAGCTTCTGGCTCAACAACGGCCTCGCCATCCCCCATCTGTCGGTCAACGTCAGCGCCCGCCAGTTCCACACCGCCGGTTTCGTGCAGCAGGTGGAGTACATTCTGCGGGACACCGGGGTGCCCCCGTCGCGCCTGCTGCTGGAGATCACCGAGTCCGTGGTGCTGGAAAACCGGCTGGAGAGTATCGCCAGGATCCGCCAGCTCAAGGCCCTCGGCCTGCTCATCTCCATCGACGACTTCGGCACGGGCTACTCGTCCCTGGCCTATCTGCGGGATCTGCCCGCCGACGAGGTGAAGCTCGACAGAAGCTTCATCCAGACCCTGGTCCACAGCGAACAGGACAAGGCCATCGTCAAGGCCATCCTGGATCTCGCCCGGGTGTTTCGTTTCACCGTCACCGCAGAAGGGGTGGAGGAAGAGGAGCAGCTCGCCGTGCTCAAGGCCCTGGGATGCCAGCATTATCAAGGCTTCCTCACCAGCCGGCCGCTCCCCGTCAAGGCACTGGAGAGCCTGCTGGGTGCCACCCCTGCGGGCTAAACTGGTAGGATTTATAGGGCTTTCTGTCATAAAATAACGACCGCTCGAACCTTGTCCGCACCATTGGAGTCGTCTATGTCAGTCATTAACCGGATCCCCGCCGTTGAATCCAAGGGACCTGCCACCCCCGGCACGCAGCGGATCCCGACCGTTGAAGCCAGCGACACCGGCACTACCGACATCATTGGCCGGATCCACTCCGTCGAGACCTGCGGGACCGTCGACGGCCCCGGCATCCGCTTCATCGTGTTCATGCAGGGCTGCCTGATGCGCTGCAAGTATTGTCACAACCGGGACACCTGGGACACCCAGGGCGGCCGCGAGGTCACCGTGCCCGAGCTGATGAAGGATCTCACCAGCTATCGCCACTTCATGAATGCCTCCGGCGGTGGCGTGACCGCCTCCGGCGGCGAGGCCATGCTGCAGCAGGAGTTCATCGCCGAACTGTTCACCGCCTGCAAGGCCCAGGGGATCCACACCTGCCTCGACACCAACGGTTTCGTGCGTCACTACGACGAGCTGCTCGACCGGGTGCTGGACAACACCGATCTGGTGCTGCTCGACATCAAGCAGATCAACGACGAGAAGCACATTCCCCTCACCCACGTCAGTAACAAGTACACCCTGGAGTTCGCCCGCTACCTGGCCTCCCGCGGTCAGACCATGTGGATCCGCTACGTGGTGGTACCCACCTGGTCCGACGATGACGAAAGCGCAGAAGGACTCGGCCAGTTCATCGCCGAGCTGGGGGAGTGCGTCGAGAAGGTGGAGCTGCTGCCCTACCACGAACTTGGCAAGCACAAGTGGGACGTGCTGGGAGATACCTATGATCTGGTCGGCATCAAGCCCCCCAGCAAGGAGACCATGGACAGGGTCCAGGGCATCCTTGGCAAGTATCACCCCAACGTGAAGTATTGAGACAGGAGGCCGCCCGGCAGAGGGCGGCCTCTTTTCACTGCGCCGGCGTTCGCCACGGCGCCATCACCGACAGCCGCATCCGGGGGAACCGCTCATGAGTGAAGGACAAGTTGCCGCCCTCCTGCTCTGGCTGGTGCTGCTCGCCTTCAGTCTGAACGCCTCCCTGCTGCGCACCCTTGGCGCCCACCCGCTCTATCAGCATCTTTGCCTCGGCGGCGCCATCGTGCTGGTACCGCTGTGGACCTTGCGGGCCGGGTTGCACGAGGGGCTCGAGATCCACTTTCTCGGCCTCACCAGCCTGACCCTGTTGCTGGGCTGGCGCCTCGCCCTGCTCGCCCCCTGCCTCACCCTGCTGCTCCTCGCTTACTTCGGGGTCATCCCCCTGGCCGACATCGGCTGGCAGGCCCTCATCGGCGTTGCCCTGCCGGTGGCCACCAGCTGGCTGCTGTTTCTGGGGAGCTGGGCCTGGCTGCCTCGCCACCTCTTCGTCTACCTGTTCGTGGCGGCATTTCTCGGGGGGGCGCTGAGCATCTCGGCCAAGGTGCTCGCCAGCGCCCTGCTGATGGGGGTGAGCGGCACCTACTCCTGGCACACCATCAGCGCCGACTACCTCTCCATCTGGCCGCTGCTGCTCTTCCCCGAGGCGCTCCTCAACGGCATGACCATGACCCTGCTCGCCGTCTATCGCCCCCACTGGGTCAACACCTTCTTCGACAGGGAGTACCTGGGGCGCTGAACCTGCCCGTAGTCCATAAAAAAAGCCCGCAGTTGCGGGCTTTTTCTCTGCTGGCAGTCAGACGCTGCGCGGGCGCAGGTGGGCATGCCAGCGGGCTTCCCACTTCTTGAACAACCAGACGATGACGAAGGTGAGCAGCATGTAGAGCAGACCTGCGGTCAGGAACGCCTCGAACGGGCTGTAGTAGCGGGAGTTGATGATCCGCGCGGCCCCCGTCAGATCGACGATGGTGATGATGCCTGCCACCGCCGACCCCTGCAGCATGAAGATCACCTCGTTGCTGTAGGCCGGCAGCGCACGGCGAAACGAGTTGGGCAGGATGATGCGGGTGAGGGTCTGCCAGCGGGTCATGCCAAAGGCGCTTGCCGCTTCTATCTGCCCCTTGGGCATGTTCATCACGGCGCCGCGCACTATCTCGGCGGTGTAGGCACCGGTGTTGAGAGTGAACGCCAGCAGGGCACAGAACCAGGCTTCCGAGAAGAGGGACCAGGCCGCACTGTTCTTGAGCCACTCCCACTGGGCGGCACCGTAGTAGATGATGAAAAGCTGCACCAGAAGCGGGGTGCCACGGAAGAAGTAGATATAGGCCCAGATTGGCCCCTTTATCAACCAGTTGCGGCTGTTGCGCAGTATGCCCATGGGCACCGCCAGCATGAGCCCCAGCATGAGCGAGGCGGCCACCAGCCAGATGGTGGTATAGAGACCCTCCCAGTAGGTGGGCCACTCCTTGAGAATGATCGAGAAATCCATGGCTTACCTCGTCTTGATGGCGTAGTGACGCTCGGCCCACTTGAGCGCCGAGGTAGAGACTGCGGTGAAGACCAGGAAGATCAGCGCCACCGCCATGTAGAAGGTGAAAGGCTGCTGGGTCGAGCCCGCCGCGAGCGACGCCTTTCGCACCATGTCATCGAGCCCGATGATGGAGACCAGGGCCGTGGTTTTCAGCAGCACCAGCCAGTTGTTGCCAAACCCGGGCAGGGCGTGGCGCATCATCTGGGGAAAGAGGATCCGCACAAAGACCTGGCTTGCCCGCATGCCGAAGGCACGGGCCGCCTCGAGCTCCCCCTTGTCCACCGCCAGGATGGCGCCGCGGAAGGTCTCGGTCATGTAGGCGCCGAAGATGAAGCCGATGGTGGCGACCCCGGCCGCAAACGGGCTGATGTCGATGTAATCGGGCAGCAGGGAGACCCACTCCTGGTTCGGGTTGCTCGCCAGCAGGTGGTTGTTGTAGGCCTCGTTGACCCAGGTACAGATCCCGTTGATGAGCACCTGGCCGCCGAAGAAGAGCAGCATCATCAGCACCAGATCCGGGATGCCGCGAATGACGGTGGTGTAGGCCGCCGCGATGCCGCGTGCCCACTTGTAGGGAGAGAGCTTGGCCAGGGCCCCCAGCATGCCGAGCACCAGGGCCAGCAGCAGGGAGGCGAGCGCCACCTCCAGGGTGATCCAGGCCCCCTCCAGCAGAGAGGTTTCGTATCCTTTCAAATCAAACATATGCAATGCAGCTCCATCGCAATCGGGCCCGTCACTCCCAGCGGAAGGCAACGGGCCCGATGACTACTGACGGGATCAACCTGTCGTTGTTCGCCTGACGTCGGCTTACTCGCCGTACACGTCGAAGTCGAAGTACTTGTCGTTGATTTCCTTGTACTTGCCATTGGCACGCAGGGCCAGGATGGCGGCATTGAATTTCTCTTTCAGATCCTTGTCGGCCTTGCGCACCGCGATGCCGGCACCCTCGCCAAACCACTTGGGATCGGTCAGTTTCGGGCCGATGAACTCGAAGGCATCGCCCCCTTCCTTCTTCAGCAGGCCGTCGCTGATGGCGGCGGAGTCGGCCATCACGTAGTCGACACGGCCGGATTTCAGATCGAGGTAGGCTTCATCCGCAGTGCCGTAGCGCTTGATGGTGGCGTTGGGGAAGTTGTCGGTGATGTAGGTGTCCATGGAGGTGGCACGCTGCACGGCGATGGTCTTGCCGTCCATGAAGGCCTTGTCGAGCTGGATTTCGGTCCCTTTCTTGGCGGCGAAGCGCGCCGGGATGTGCTGGTACTTCTGGGTGAAGTCCACCTTCTTCTTGCGCTCTTCGGTGATGTCCATGGTGGCGATGATGGCGTCATACTTGCGCGACAGCAGCGCCGGAATGATGCCGTCCCAGTCCTGCTTGATCAGGGTGCACTTCACCTTCATCTCTTCGCACAGGGCGTTGGCGATGTCGATGTCGAAGCCTTTCACCTCGCCGCTCGGCTCGGTCCAGGAGAAGGGGGGATAGGCCCCTTCCACCCCGATCCGGACCTCTTTCCACTCCTTGGCCATCAGGCTACCGGAACACAGGGCCGTCATCACGGCAGTCGCCAGCATCAGCTTGTTCATGTATCTCTCCTTGATAAACACGTCGATCGTTGAAAGTACGGATGGTTGAAATTGAATCCCGTCCATCAATAGATGGACGAGATGAATTGCTTGAATCGCTCCGACTTGGGATGGGCGAAGATCTCCTTGGGATTGCCCTCCTCCTCCACGCGCCCCTGGTGCAGGAACATCACCTTGTTCGACACGTCGCGGGCGAAGGACATCTCGTGGGTCACCACCATCATGGTACGCCCCTCTTCCGCCAGCTCGCGCATCAGGCCAAGGACCTCCCCCACCAGTTCAGGGTCGAGGGCCGAGGTAGGCTCGTCAAACAGCATCACCTCGGGTTCCACCGCCAGCGCCCGGGCGATGGCGGCCCGCTGCTGCTGACCGCCGGAGAGGTGACCGGGATAATAGTCGCGACGCTCCCACAGCCCCACCCGGTTGAGCAGGTGCTCCGCCTTGGCGATGGCCTCGGCACGGGGCACCTTGAGTACCTGGATGGGCACTTCGATGATGTTCTGCATGATGGTCATGTGGGACCAGAGATTGAAGCTTTGAAACACCATGGCCAGTCGGCTGCGGATACGCTCCACCTGGCGCATGTCTTCCGGCAGGCGTTCGCCGGAACGGCTGGTTTTCATCCGGATCAGCTCCCCATGGAGGGAGACGCTGCCCGATGAGGGGGTTTCAAGCAGATTGATACAGCGTAGAAAGGTCGACTTCCCCGAACCCGAGGAGCCGATGAGGGAGATCACATCCCCCTTGTGGGCCGTCATATCGATGCCCTTGAGCACTTCGTGGGTGCCAAAATACTTGTGCAGATCACGAACTTCCAGTGCGGCAACGTCGCTCATCCATTACAACCTTGTCTGTCCCTAGACGCCGCTTCGGCGTGACTCCACCATCGTCCATTTAACAAAACGTTAACCGATGGCAACCTTCAGCGAAAATATCATTGAGGTAGTGAAAAAACAATACAGAACCGAGGTATTTGGTGTTTTATCTGTATTTTTATTGGCCTATTGAGTATTTTTCAGCACTTTGTCTGCATAAAATCCATTTTTTGTCGCACCTTCCCTACCGCTCTTTTATACCCGCAGCTCACTGGTAGCAAGCATATTTCACCATATCCGCCAGATGTCACCCAAAAGGACTTTATTCACCCGGGCAGATTCCCCTTCTCTCGTCATTTCATGGGGATGAAATTGATTTTTCAGGTGATGTGGCCCTCTTTCCCCGTTTGCGTACAGAGCCGACTGTCATCAAAAAACACAACAATATGATAAAAAAGTCCCGTATGGGCCATGCTGATGCACAGATCCGTGACACAGGTGCAACAAGTCGTGATAAGGTGCCGTTTTTCCACGTTTTGTGATCGAGGCCCCGATGTTGCTCAATGTGTTGCTGATCCTGCTGCCGCTCGTGATCGGCTATCTGGTTCCCCTCTCTTCCGCCCGTCTGATCAAGCTGGTCAACCAGTCCCTGGGCAAGATGGTCTACCTCATCCTGTTCCTGATGGGGCTGGGACTGGCCTATGTGGAGAACCTGGGCAGCAACCTGGCAGTGATCTTCAAGGTGGCAGGGGTGATGCTCGCCGCCATTACCCTCTGCAACCTGCTGGCCCTGTGGTGGCTGGACAAACGCAGCCCCCCCACCCACGAGGCCAGCGACGGCAAGATGCCGAGCAAGCTGCACCTGTTGTGGGAATCCCTCCAGCTCTGTTTCGTGGTGCTGGGGGGCGTCTTGCTGGGGCTGGTGGTGGACCTGCGCGCCCTGCCCATCGACAAGTGGAGCGAGTGGGCCCTGATGCTGCTGCTCTTGCTCATCGGCATCCAGATGCGCAACTCCGGCATGCGCCTGCGCCAGATCCTGCTCAACCCCTGGGGCATGAAGATCGCGCTCACCGTCATCCTCAGCAGCTGGCTCGGCAGCCTGCTGGCCGCCCAGCTGCTCGGCATGCCCTTTGCCCATGGCCTCGCGATGAGCTCCAGTTTTGGCTGGTATTCGCTCTCCGGCATCCTGGTAGCGGACAAGCTGGGCCCGGTGCTGGGCTCCGCCGCCTTCATCAACGATCTGGGGCGCGAGCTTATCGCCATCCTCATCATCCCCGTGCTGATGCGCCGCCACCCCAGCGCCGCCATCGGCTACGGCGGCGCGACGGCGCTTGACTTCACCCTGCCTGTCATCCAGAAATCCGGCGGCATCCAGGTGGTGCCGGTGGCCATCGTCTCCGGCTTTATCCTGAGCCTGCTCGGCCCCATTCTGATCCTGGGGTTTCTCGCCATCTGAACCCCATGGCACGACAAAGCCCGGCACTGCTGCCGGGCTTTTTGTTGATGAACTGAGCGGGCTGGATGACAGACGCCGGTATTCAGGTGCGCCACCGGCCCCCACTCATCACCCGCTCGATAGCGAACGTATCAGGATCGATCAGCAGCAGATCCGCATCCTGCCCTACCCCCAGGGTACCCTTGCTCGCAAGCCCCAGCGCCCTGGCCGGATTGGCCGTCACTACCGCCAGAGCCGTCTCCAGTGCCACCCCCTTGCCGCAGGCCGCCACCACCTCCTGCCACAGGCTCCCTATCTGGCCACAGCGCAGCTCGATGAGACGCCCCTCGCCGTCAAAGCGCGGCAGACTGGCGTTGGCGTCCGAGCTGAAGCTGATGCGATCCACGGGCACGCCGGCCGCCAGCAACGCCACCAGGGCGTCGGCCGCGAGCCGCTCCCCGTCATCCAGCAGGTCCGGGAAGCTCGACGTGGTGAGGTCGACCCAGCCGCCTGCCCGACCCCACTCGATGGCCTCGGCAAAGAGCCAGGGATTGCGGTTGCAGTGAGTGGGGTAGAGCTGGCGAAGCGGGATGTCGGTGTCATCGCGCAGGGCCCGCAGGGGCGCCAGCGCCCCGCGGCCATCTCCCAGGTGAAAGAAGCTGACGCCACTTTTGCCCGACAACAGCCCGGCCACCCGCGCCTCGCTCGCCAGGCGCGCCAGCTCGTCGTGGGTGGGGGCGCTGGACCTGTGATCGCTGATGGCCACCTCCCCCACCCCCAGCACTTCGGGGATCAGCATGATGTCCGACTCCACCGTGCCGGTGAGGGTCTTGACCGGCAGGTGGTAGGAGCCGGTGTACATGAAGGCGCTCACCCCGGCGGCGCGAAACTCGCGTACCTTGCCGAGCACCTGGGCCGGGCTGCGGGTCAGGCTGTCGGTGCCGAGCGCCGCCACGAGTGTGGTGACCCCCGCCGCCAGAGCTTCCCTTGCCGAGAGCTCCGGCGTGCGAAAGCCGAAGCCTCCCTCGCCGCCCCCTCCCGTGATATGGGCGAGCGGGTCTACCAGTCCGGGCACCAGATAGCGGCCGCCAGCGTCCACCCGCGTCAGTGGCCAGTCGGCCGGAACCGTCAGTCCCTTGCCCATCCAGGCGATGCGGCCATCCGCCACCAGCAGGTCCTGCTGGCCGAGCGGGGCCGGACTATGGATCTGCGCACCCTCGATCAGGGTCAACATGGGGTCTCTCCTTGCTGCATGAAAAAGGAGGGAGCAGGCTCCCTCCGACTGTTACCCATCAACCGCCATAGATATCGTACTTGAAGTACTTCCGGTTGATCTCCTGATACTTGCCGTTGGCGCGCAGGGCCTTGATGGCGTCGTTCAGCCTGGCCCTGAGATCCTGATCCCCCTTGCGCACCGCGATCCCCATGCCGTCGCCAAACCATTGACGGTCGGTCAGGGCCGGCCCCACATAGTCGAACTTGTCGCCCCCTTCCTTGCCAAGCAACCCCTGTTCGATGGCCGAGGCGTCTGCCAGCAGGGCCAGCACCCGTCCCGCCTTCAGGTCGAGGTAGGCTTCATCGGCACTGCCGTAACGCACTATGGTGACGCTGGAGCCGAAGTTGTCGGTCAGGTACTTGTCGTGGGTGGTGGCCCGCTGCACGCCGATGCGCTTGCCCGCCATCCCTTCCGGCGTCAGCGTCAGTTCGGTGCCCCTGGCCGCCACGAAGCGGTTGGGAATGTGGGCATATTTCTCGGTGAAGTCGACCTTCTTGCGCCGCTCGTCGGTGATCGACATGGCGGCGATGATGGCGTCGTACTTGCGCGACAGCAGGGCCGGGATCATGCCGTCCCAATCCTGGGCCACCAGTTCGCACCTGACGGCCATCTGCTGGCACAGGGCGTTGGCAAGATCGATGTCAAATCCCTTGATCTCTCCGGACGCATCGGTCCATGAGAAGGGTGGATAGGCCCCCTCCACGCCAAAGCGTACCGTCTTCCACTCCTTGGCGGTGACGGGGGCGGCGAGCAGACAGGCAGCAACAAGGGCTGACAGGGTCAGTGTGGTCTTCATCGTGAGTACTCCATTACATAAAAAGCGCACAGGCGCGGTCAAGGCATCGCAGGCAGAGGCAAGCGATGGCCAACAAACGGCAAATTGCAGATGAGCGGGATTACGCCGCCATGGGCGTCAATGAACTGCTCCGGGGCCTCGACCTATTCGTCGAACCACTCGGAGAGATAGAAAGGCTTGAAGTAGAAGGCCAGAAAAAAGCCTCTGGCTTTGCGCATCATGGTGATTTGTCGCGTCCTGTGACAAAGATGGCAATCACCTTACCACGCCTCAAATTTGCCCGGCAAGGGGACTTGGGGATGAAACATCCTGCCCATGGTCAATCCGGCCACGATTCGTTAGGCTCGGATCACCCGTTCACGCCCAGGCACGCGAGCCCCATCCCATGAATTTTCTCGCCCACCTCCATCTGGCGGCCCATACCGGCAGCTCCCTCACCGGCAACCTGCTGGGGGACTTCATCAAGGGCCCGCTGCCGACGGGTCTGGCTGACCACTTCGACGAGGGGATCTGGCTGCACCGCAAGATAGACGCCTTCACCGATGCCCACCCGGCCCATCGGGCCGCCGTGGCGAGCTTCGAGGCCCCCTGGCGCCGATTCGGCGGCATTGTGGTGGACATGCTCTACGATCACTGGCTCAGCCAGCACTGGCAGAGGTTCAGCGCAGCCCCCCTGCCCCGCTTTCTGGCGCAGAGCTATGGTCAACTTCTCCTGGATCATCACAGCCTGCCACAGGGCCTGCCGATGGCCCTGCGGCACATGGCCGAGCAGGACTGGCTGGCCTCCTACCTGTACCGGGAAGGGGTGGGAGCGGCCCTCAACGGCATCGGTCGTCGGCTGCGCCGCCCCGTGCCGCTCGGGGAGGCGCTCCACGCCCTGGATCAGGCTCGCTGGACTGAGGCCGAGCACGCCTTCCTGCACTTCTACCCGGAGCTGATGCGCTTTTGCGAGGCGCAGATCGCCGCCCACCGCACGGCCACCTCATCCCCACCATAAAAAAACGCCCCGAGCGGGGCGTTGTCATCGGGGGAATGCTCAGGCCTTGGGGCTGGCCGGCAGGAAGCGAAACGCCTTGGCCGGGACGAATTTCTCCGCCGTCTCCCCCGCATAGAGCTGCTGCTCGGTCAGGGGCAACTTGCGCACCGGGGCCCCCGCGGTGAGATCCAGCTTGTCCATGCTCACCCAGAAGGTGTTGGGCAGATGGGTCAGCTCGAAGAAATAGCGGCGATGCTGCTGATCCGCCACGCTGCGCCACAGGGTGGTGGAGATGTTGGGCTGATCCGGGGTGCTGATCCCCATGGGTACCGAGACGTTGCGCATCACGCTCATCACCCCGGCCACCGCCTCGTTGGCCTGGTCGGTCTTTGGCAGGGTCTTGATGTAGAAGGAGGCGCGGGCAAAACGGTCCGCCGAGCGGTTGGTGCCGGGCAGCATGGTGAGACCGCCAATCTCCTCCCAGTAGTCGTTGAGAGCCAGTTGCTTGTCAAAGGTCGGCGAGTTGGTCATCACCTGATAACTGCGGTCGTGGTAGATCTGCAGCTTGCCCCCCACGTACTGGAAGATGGCGGAATCGCCGCTCGCATCGGAGAGGGAGAGGTGCAGCTGGCCCGGCTTGCCATCCGGGGTCAGGGTGGTCACCACATAGAACTCGTCCTTCGACAGGGCGGCGACCGCATCGGCCACGGTGGCGAAGTTGTCCAGCGCGTACTGGGCCCAGAGCGAGATGGAGAGAGTCTTGCGCGGATCCTTGTCGCTCGGGGTCACATACTCGGACTCGGTCAGATAGAGGAGGTTGGCCACCAGCCCCTTCTCGTTCATGCCGTCGGCGGTGCCCGCATCGAAACCTGCCGCCACCACGGAGCCGTAGCGCGACGTCCACGTCATGGAGTGCGCACCAGCCTCCCCTTCCCGCGCGATGCCACGGGGCAGCGCCCAGAGATTGGTCGGCATGGCGCTGCGCCAGTCCATGGTACGACCGGTCACCACCAGCGCTCCCTCCCCCTGATAGACGGCGCGGGTACAGGCATCGGCGAGGGAACTGACGGAGAGGGAGACGGTCAGGGCCAGCAGGGTCTTGTGCAACAGGGGGGAACGCAGGATTTTCATATGGATCACTCGAGTCTGGTGAAAACACAAGCATACCCCTTTTTGCATAACAGGGGCTGACTGAGGCTGGCAAACCAGGTGGCAGATCTGTCAACAGAGGTACTGCCCTGCCAATCAGCGATCAATATCCATAAATTAATCAAAGAGATAAGCAAGCCACTTCGGGGCGATACCGCCAGATGCCATTCGCTGGCTTGCGTCGGTTTCAGACACATTCCCTGCCCGCCAGCAGGCGGACAGGGAGGGGCTCAGCCTTCCTTCTTGCGGATACTCAGCCCCAGCTCGCGGCCGCGCAGGCGGGCATAATAGATGGTGCCCACAAACGCCAGGGTGGTGAGCACCAGCTCCACCACCGCCAACCACCGCTCCCCCTCATCCGTGGTGATCAGGGTCAGGGCGTGCAGGAAGTAGGGCATCAGCACGAAGTTGCCCCAGGCGTGGGTGTAGGGATTGCCCTGCACTATGCCCTTGAGGGGGAAGAGCAGCGGCACCGTCCAGATCACCGGCAACAGCCAGGGGGCGAGATCCGGGTGGGGCGAGAGCCACAGATGCCAGAGCAGCACCCAGGCCAGCAGGCCGAAAAAACCGGCCAGGGTCAGCAGGCGGGCGAAGCGGGTGGTCACTTGAGGATCTCCAGCACCTGCTCGGGCGGACGACCGATGCGGGCCTGCCCGTTCTTGATGACGATGGGGCGCTCGATGAGCTTGGGGTGCTGGTGCATGGCACGAATGAGATCATCGCCGCTCACCTCGCCGAGCCCCAGCTCCTTGTAGAGATCTTCCTTGGTGCGCATCAGCTGTCGGGGATCCGTGAAGCCAAGCTGACTCAGGAGGGTGCGGATCTGTGCCTCGCTCGGTGCCTGCTCCAGATAGAGCACCACCTCGGGGGCGACCCCGTGCTGTTCCAGCAAGGCCAGGGTTTCACGGCTCTTGGAGCAGCGCGGATTGTGGTAGATTTGGGTCTCGCTCATGATAACTCCCTGATTAATCGCAAGATGGGACAAGAAATGGCGCTATTGTAGGGGAAACGGATGGTCAGGGTAAGCGGGAAGGCTATGGAAATGAAACGGATCTGTTGGCTGATTGTGGCAACCCTGCTGGGGGCCTGCAGCCCGGCACCCGACTTCACCGACGGCGCGGGAAAGAAGGTCAGCCTCGCGGATCTCGGTGGCAAACCGCTGCTGGTCAACTACTTCGCTCCCTGGTGCGCCCCCTGCCTGCGGGAGATGCCCCTGCTGGCAACATTGCACCAGGAAGGTCAGATCCGGGTGATCGCCATCAACTATGATCCCGCCTCCCCCGCCGAACTGACCGAGCTGGCAAGGCGCCACGCCATCAGGGTTCCCCTGATGATCCCGGATGACGACGCCCGCCTCCCGTTCCCAAGGCCCGGGGCGCTGCCCACCAGCTATCTGCTCGATGCCAGGGGCACGCTGCTGGAGACCCTGGTGGGGGAGCTGGACGAGCAGAAGATAGGCGAGATAAAACGCCGCGTGGCGAGCGCCCCATAGCAGAGCCATCCATCATTCTCATTTCTTCATCATCAAGATGCGCTGAAACCGATGAAAGGCCCTATTTTAGCCTGCAAAACAAGGCGGGGTGCCCCCAAAGGAGCACCCCGCCTGCCATCAACCCGCTCCGGACTCAGCCCTTGAGGCTGTCCAGATCCTTCTTGGCCCGCTCCAGCTGGGTGATGCGCGCCTCGATGCGGGCCAGGGTCAGCTTGTCACTGGTGGTGCCCCGGGCCACGATCAGTTCGTCGATGGCCGCCTGATAGTCCCCGCGCAGGGAGAGGGTCTCCGCCCGCGCCATGTGCAGGTCCGTCATCCTGCCCGCCTTGCGGTAGGCGTCCGACAGCAGGCTCCAGGCCAGGCTGTTCTCGTCGTGCTCACGGGCATAAGGGTCCAGGATGGCGATGGACTTCTTGTAGTTGCCCCCCTCCAGATAGGCGTTGCCGAGGTTCACCACCACCACCTCGTTGTCCGGCATCCGGGTGCGGAAGCGCTCCAGTCTGGCGATGGCCTGGGCGCTGCGCCCCTTGGCGAGATCGATGTCGGTCAGGGCATCCACCACGAAGAGATCCTCCGGGTGACGGGTCGCCAGCTCCTGCATCAGGGTATCGGCCTCGTCGGTGCGCTTGAGCTGCAACAGGGCCAGCGCCTTGCCATAGATGGCGGCATCCTTGAGGGGGTAATCTCCCTTCTGCAGGCGGCTGTCGAAGTAGGTGAGCAGCGCCTGGGGCGTCTCGGTGCCATAGCGCACCTGGATGCGTACCTTGGCCAGCCAGAAGTCCAGGCTCGGCGGCAGGGCGCGCGCGCCATAGCTCCCTGCCCGGGCTCGGGCTTCGCTGATCCGGGTCTCCGGCAGGGGGTGAGTCAGCAGCATCTCCGGCGGCTTGCTGGCATAGCGGTACTCCGCCGCCAGCTTCTGGAAGAAGTTGGCCATGCCCATGGGATCGAATCCGGCGTCATACAGCGTCTTCATGCCGATGCGATCCGCCTCGTATTCGTTGTCCCGGGTGTAGTTGATGGCCGACTGCATCGACAAGCCAAGCGTGGTCTGCAAGGCCGCGATGCCGGCGGTGGGGTTGATCACCGCGAGTGCAATGGAGCCCACCAGGCCGGCCAGGGTCATGGCGGAGCTGCTCGCCTGTGCCTCCATGTAACGGGCAATGTGACGCTGGGTCACGTGGGTGATTTCGTGGGCCAGTACCGAGGCCAGCTCGCTCTCGCTCTCGGCGTAGAGGAAGAGGCCGGTGTGCACCTTGACCCGGCCACCGAGGAAGGCCGCCGCGTTGATACTGGGATCGTTGATGAGGAAGAAGGTGAACGGGAAGCGCACCCCGTCGGCATTGGTCAGCAGCCGCTGGCCCAGATCGTCGATGTATTCGTTGAGCACGGGGTCATCGATGATAGGCAGGCCCGCCCGGGCAAAACGCATGAAGGCGTTGCCGTAGCGCACCTCCTGCTCGATGGGCAGTGCGGCGACCCCGGCGGTACCGATGTCGGGCAACTGGTTGCTCCCCTGGGCGTGGAAGGTCGCCCCCATCAGGGTGACCAACAGGGGAAGCGATGCTATCAGGGGGGAAAAACGTGCCACGTTATCTCTATCTCCAATCAGACCCCAGCGGGCATCGGCAGAATACCCTTGCCATTCAAGGCCCACAAGCGTTGTTTCATCCTCTCATCACGGCCATAATGACCGCCACGCACGCGATGGAGTTCTCATGGAACAGCTCGACCTGACCCCCTGGCGTTGTCCCGAGCCCCTCATCCGGCTCAAGCTCTGGTTGCGCCAGGCCCGGCCCGGTCAATCCGTGTGCATCCAGCTCGGGGATGCTGGCTCCCGGCAGGATATTCCCGCCTATCTGCGCCGTCAGGGTCACCATGTCCAGACCCGGGAAGAGTCAGCTGCCCGCCTCTCCCTGCTGCTCGTCGTTGCCCGTCCCCCCCGGGACGCCCTGCTCGCCCCCGAGCCCATGCCACCCACCCCGTGAGCCGCCATTCAAGGAAGCCTCGATGTTAGATGTATTGAAGCGCTGGTATCAGACCCGTTTTTCCGACCCCGATGCCGTCACCCTCTTCCTGCTGCTGGTCTTCTGCTTTGCCGTGCTCTGGCTGTTTGGGGATCTGCTGGCACCGCTGCTGGTGGCCCTGGTGATGGCCTATCTGCTGGAGTGGCCGGTGAGTCGCCTGCAACGGGGCGGCCTCTCTCGCACCGTCGCTACCAGCCTGATCCTGCTGTTGTTCATCACGGTGACGACCCTGATGCTGCTGGGCCTCATCCCGACGCTGGTGAGCCAGGGGGTCAACCTGGCCAAGGAGGCCCCCGCCATGCTGGCCCATGCCCAGGACTATGTGCGCACCCTGCCGGAAAAATACCCCGAGATCATCGACGTCAGCCTGGTGGAAACCATCATCGACAACATTCGCCAGCGCATCCTGACCGGCGGCGAACAACTGGTGAGCGCCTCTTTGAGCTCCCTCATCAACGTGGTGGCCATCCTCATCTACGCCATCCTGGTGCCCCTGATGGTCTTCTTCATGCTCAAGGACAAACAGGTGCTGATGGGCGGCCTGCGCCGCTTCCTGCCCCGCAACCGCACCCTGGTGAACCGGGTCTGGGTGGAGATGAACGACCAGATCATCAACTACATCCGCGGCAAAGTGATCGAGATCGTCATCGTCGGCATCGCCACCTATGTGCCCTTCGCCCTGATGGGATTGCGCTACTCCGCCCTGCTGGCGGTGGCGGTCGGCTTCTCGGTGCTGATCCCCTACATAGGCGCCGCCGCGGTGACCGTGCCGGTGGCCATGGTGGCCCTGTTCCAGTGGGGGCTGACCCCCGACTTCGCCTGGCTGATGGTGGCCTATTTCGTGATCCAGGCCCTCGACGGCAACCTGCTGGTCCCCCTGCTCTTCTCCGAGGCGGTCAACCTGCACCCGGTGGCCATCATCATCGCCGTGCTGGTGTTTGGCGGTTTGTGGGGCTTTTGGGGCGTCTTCTTCGCCATTCCCCTCGCCACACTGGTCAAAGCGGTGCTCAACGCCTGGCCCAAGCGGGAAGATCTCCCCCGCCCCGCCCCCTGACCCTGGCAAGGGGCGAGGCCGGGTCTCGCCCCTTCCAGATATCGGCCACCAGCAGCACCTCCGTGACGCTGGCTCATGCTTGCCTTGTCGGGTTTAATTGAAAACCGACATCCGTTTGACTTGCTACGCCGGTCTGATTCGTTCCCACTGCCCACCCACCGACAAGGATCTGTCATGTCCCCAGTCCCTGCCCTGCGCCATGCCTCTTTGGGTGCCTTTCTGGCACTGCTGTTCTGTTCTCCCGTCCGGGCAGACCTCGATATCGGGGCCCTCAGCGCCTTCTCCAGCGACAGCCCTGACAGCCCCATTCCCAAGGGGCTGGTGCTGGGCGGGGCCGTCATCGGCGGTCAGGCCCGTTACCAGCACCAGGACGATACCCTGATGCCCATCCCGGGAGCCCTCTATTTTGGTGACAACCTGATGTATCTGGGGGATCGGGCCCGCTACTACCTGAGCCGCAATGGCAACCTCTCGACCTATGCCTTCGGCCGGATGCGCTTTGGCAACCTGGACCCGGACGACGATCCCTTCCTCCATGGCATGGAGAAGCGCAAGGGGCAGTTCGAAGCGGGGTTCGGGGCCGATCTCATCACTCCCTACGCCCTCTGGAGCGTGCGGGCCACCACGGATGTGACCGGCACCAGCAACGGTCAGGAGCTGATGCTGTGGGCCAACTTCCCCATCATCCGCGGTCCCCTGCTGCTGATGCCGGGAGCCGGCGTCATGCTGCGCAGCCACAACCTCGCCAACTACTACTTCGGCGGTGTCTCGCAAGACGAAGCGAGGGCGGACAGGCCGGCGTGGAACACGGGCACCACCCTCTCCCCCATGGTCTCCCTCATCGGCAGCTATCGCTTCAGCGCCAACTGGATTGGCGGCTTTGGCATCAACTACGAGCGCTACGACGACGACATCGCGGACAGCCCCATCGTCCAGCATCAGGGAGAACTCTATGCAGGCTTCGGGGTGGGCTACATCTGGTAGCCCCATCCGGGCTCGACAACAAAAAAGGAGCCCATGGCTCCTTTTTTACCGCTATCCGGCGCAGCGTCACCCTGCCACTTCGGCGAGAAATTCGGCGAGCGCCCGGTTGATGAACGCGGGGTTCTCCAAGGTCGAGATGTGACCGGCCCCCGGGATCTCCCTGAACGGGCACCCCAGCACCTCGGCCATCAGATACCCCTCCAGCACAGGGCGAGCCTTGTCCTCGCACCCCGTCATCACCAGTGCGGGCAGCCTCATCTCTTCGAGCCAGTCGATGCGATCCTCCCGGGTCACGAAGCTGCGCCCCACCGCCACCAGGCTCGCCACCTTGTCGGCGGGCCATTGGGCCAGCCGTGCCTTGAAACCGGCCATCAGGGCCGCGTCCGGTTGATGGGCGAAGAAGAGCGGCGCCACCTGATCGGCGATGGGCGCAGGCACGGCGCCGACCTGTTCGATCATCGCCAGCATGCCGAGATAGCGCTCGCAGGTGATCTGGGGTTCAAGGCCGACGAAGCTGTCCATCAGCACCAGGCCCTTGAGGCGAGCAGGCGCCATGCGCGCCAGCTCCACGCCCCACATGCCACCGATGGAGAGCCCCACCAGCACGCACTCGTCGATGCCGAGGGCATCGAGCAGCGCCAGGTGATCCCGGGCCAGGGTCGCCAGGGTGCAGGGCCCCTCGGGCAGCACATCGGAATCCCCGTGCCCCCAAAGCTCGGGCACGATGCAGCGATACTGCTCCTTGAGGGCCTCGATTTGCGGTGCCCACATGGCACTGTCCCACAGGTAGCTGTGGCCAAAGAGCAGTGCCGGACCCTGCCCCTCGTCCAGATAGGCCATGCGGCGACCCGCTATCTCCATAAACTGCTTCATGTTTTCTCCTGTTGCCAGCGGCGATGAAACTGGCTTTCCTATTTTTCTATTGCCAGCGGCTGATGAGGCGGCAGTGTAACACGCCACCCTTGGCAGGGGTGCCCGCCTGGTGCAAGCTGGAGAGACTCACATCGAGGAGTCACCAAGGAGAGGATGATGGCCAAGGAAAAGAGCAAGAAACGCCCCCGTCTGGACAAGAAGACCTACGAACATCACCTGGCCCACCTGCAGGAGGAGCTGGTCAAGTTGCAGGAGTGGGTCAAGCAGGAGGGGCTCAAAGTGGTGGTGCTGTTCGAGGGGCGCGACGCCGCGGGCAAGGGGGGCGTCATCAAGGCGATCACCGAACCCCTCAACCCCCGGGTCTGCCGGGTCACCGCCCTGCCCGCCCCCTCGGATCGGGAGCGTACCCAGTGGTACTTCCAGCGCTACGTGGCGCACCTGCCCTCGGCGGGCGAGATGGTGCTGTTTGACCGCTCCTGGTACAACCGGGCCGGGGTCGAACGGGTGATGGGCTTTTGCAGCGACGACGAGTATCGCGAATTCCTGCGCGCCTGCCCCGAATTCGAGCGGATGTTGATCCGCTCCGGCATCACCCTCATCAAATACTGGTTCTCGGTCAGCGACGAAGAGCAGGAGAAACGCTTCAAGGAGCGCATCAACACTCCCATCAAGCGCTGGAAATTCAGCCCCATGGATCTGCAATCCCGCTCCCGCTGGGTCGAGTATTCCCGCGCCAAGGATGACATGTTCACCTACACGGATACCGAGGATTGCCCCTGGTTCGTGGTGGACGCCGACGACAAGCGCCGCGCCCGCCTCAACTGCATCTCCCACCTCCTTGGCAAGGTGCCCTACGAGGCGATCCACTACGAGCCCATCACCCTGCCTCCCATCAAGACCGAAGGGTATGAGCGCCCTCCGCTCACCAGCCAGCACTTCGTGCCGGACGTCACCGCCGCCCTCGAGTCAGACAAGCACGGGCAGTGACGGGCCCCGGCCAGCCGCACCCGCTGGCCGGAACCCGGGCTTCGGATGACGGGCAATAAAAAGCCGGTCTTGCGACCGGCAAAAGGCATTGAACGTATAGAAAGGAAAACCTGGCACTCTCGCCCTCTCAGGCGCGGATATATTTGGCCGTGCGCGGGAACGCCTGCTCTTTGGCATCGAACAGGTAGCAGGCTTCGGCCGGGATGCCGATGCTGTACTCCTGGCCGGTGGCCACGTCGATGTCGGAGCTCGCCTTGACGGTGAAGTCATGACCATCCACGTCCATGTAGACGAAGGACTCGGCCCCCAGGTGTTCGGCTACCTGCACCACGCCGCTCACGCGGCTGTCGGCATGGGCATGACCCAGCGGCACCAGGTGCTCGGGGCGAATGCCCAGCTCCACCTTGTCGCCCACCGCGCCGCGACGGGCATCCACCCGGGCACGCACGGTATCGCCGGAGGTGAGCTTGACCACGCACTCCTGCTCGCCGATCTCCACCAGTTCGCCCGCCAGGAAGTTCATCTTGGGGGAGCCAATGAAGCCCGCCACGAACTTGTTGTCCGGGTTGTGGTAGAGCTCGAGGGGGGTGCCGAACTGCTCCAGGTTGGTGGCCGCCTCGCCCTTGAGCGGGCTCAGCACCACGATGCGGTTGGCCAGCGTCATGGCCTCCACCTGGTCGTGGGTCACGTAGATGATGGTGGAGTTGAGCTCCTTGTGCAGCTTGGCGATCTCGATGCGCATCTTGACCCGCAGGGCGGCGTCGAGGTTCGACAGGGGTTCGTCAAACAGGAACACCTGCGGCTGCTGCACGATGGAGCGGCCGATGGCCACCCGCTGACGCTGACCGCCAGAAAGGGCCTTGGGCTTTCTGTCCAGCAAAGGCTCGAGACCCAGGATCTCGGCGGCGCGCATCACCCGCTTGTGGATGTTCTCCTTGTCCATCTTCTTGAGCTTGAGGCCAAAAGCCATGTTCTCGTAGATGTTCATGTGCGGGTAGAGGGCGTAGGACTGGAACACCATGCCCACGTTGCGCTCCACCGGCGGCACGTCGTTCATGTAGCGCCCGCCGATGGTCAGCTCGCCGCTGGTGATGTCTTCCAGACCCGCGATCATCCGAAGCAGGGTGGACTTGCCGCAGCCGGACGGGCCGACGAAGACGATGAACTCCCCTTCCTTGATGTCGAGGTTGATGCTGCGCAGGGTGTCCTTGTGGACAGCCGGGTCGTAATTTTTGCGAACGTTGTTGAGTACTACTTCAGCCATGTCGAGCTCCGCTCTTGAATCTTTGCAAATCGTGATGACGGGGGGAGCCAGCTCCCCCGGCCATGAACCGTTAACCTTTCACGCCGCCTGCGGTCAGACCGCCCACCAGCCAGCGCTGGGCGAGCAGGAAGACGACCGTGATGGGGAAGCCTGACAGCACGGCGGCTGCGGCGAAGTCACCCCACAGGTAGTTCTGCGGATAGAGGTACTGCTGGGCCCCGACCGCCAGGGTCAGATTGTTCACATCCTGCAACAGGATGGAGGCCATGGGCACCTCGGTGATGGAGCCGATGAAGGCCAGGATGAACACCACCGCCAGAATAGGCACCGACAGGGGCAGCAGGATCAGGCGGAACGCCTGCCACGGAGTAGCGCCATCGATGGCCGCCGCCTCCTCCAGGGAGGAGTCGATGGTCTCGAAGTAGCCCTTGATGGTCCAGACGTGCAGGGCGATGCCCCCCATGTAGGCCAGGATCAGGCCGCCGTGGGTGTTGAGACCCAGCCAGGGGATGTAGTCACCGATCTTGTTGAAGAGCGCGTAGATGGCCACCAGTGCCAGCACCGCAGGGAACATCTGGAAGATCAGCATGCCCTGCAGGATGGTGGACTTGCCACGGAACCGCAGACGGGCGAAGGCGTAGGCACAGGTGGTGGAGAGCACCACTATCATCAGGGCGGTGATGCCCGCCACCTTGATGGAGTTCCACAGCCAGGTCAGCACCGGGAACGGCGGCGGCGTGATGCTGCCGTCGGCGTTGGTGATGGACATGCCGAGCGCCAGCTTCCAGTGATCCAGGGTCGGATTGGTGGGGATGATCTCCCCCACCGAGAAGTTGCCGTTACGGAACGAGATGGCGATGACCATGATCAGCGGGAAGATGATCAGTGCCAGGAAGCCCCACATCACCAGGTGGGTTGCCCACACCCGGTATTTGACTGATTTGGGTTGTACGATTGCCATGTTGAAGCCTCCTTACAGTTGCTTGTCGGCTTTGGACAATTTCAGGTTGAGCAAGGCCAGCGCACCCACGATGAGGAAGATGGCGGTGGCGATGGCACTGGCCAGACCGTAGTCCTGACCACCCGAGCCCTGGAACGCGATCCGGTAGGTGTAGCTCACCAGCAAGTCGGTGGTCCCGGCCGGCGTGGTGGCCCCGATGATGTCCGGCGCCCCGTTCGTCAACAACTGGATAAGCACGAAGTTGTTGAAGTTGAAGGCAAAGGATGCAATCAACAGCGGTGTCAGCGGCTTCATCAAGAGCGGTACGGTGATCTTGAAGAAGTTCTGTACCGGCCCCGCCCCATCCATGGCAGACGCCTCGTAGAGATCTTCCGGAATGGCCTTGAGCAGGCCCATGCAGAGGATCATCATGTAGGGGTAACCGAGCCAGGTGTTGACGATGAGGATCATCACCTTGGCCAGGAAGGGATTGGTGTACCAGTCCGGCTTGATGCCGAAGGCCGCCTCCAGGAACAGGTTGATTTCACCGAAGTTCTGGTTGAACAAGCCCTTGAACACCAGGATGGAGATGAACGCCGGTATCGCATAGGGCAGGATCAGCATGACCCGGTAGAAACCACGCCCCCTGAGCTGCTCCCACTGCACCAGACACGCCAGCACCATGCCGATCGCCAGGGTGAACGCCACCGAACAGGCGGAGAAGATCACGGTCCAGACGAAGATCTGCATGAAGGGACTCTGGATACCCGGGTCCGTCATGATGCGCATGAAGTTTTTCCAACCCACGCTCACCACGAAACCGGGGGCAACGCCCTTGCCGACGAAGTGACCTTCCGCATCGATGTACTGGTAGAAGCCGGTGTCACCGTTGGGCAGCATCAGCTCGCCGCTCTGGTTGTCACGTAGCAGGTTGCTGTCCTTGATCATGACGCCGGACTTGAGCACGGCGCCGTCGACCAGCTGGGTATAGAGCTGTTTCTGGGCGGCGAACTTGCGCAGGCTGCTCAGGGTCAGATGGATATTGCCTTCCGGCAGTACCACATCCAGGGCACTCAGGTGGGTGCGGTGATCGACGATGGCACGAATGGGTGCCGCCTCGCCGACCGTGGCCCCGCCCAGAGGCTGCAACTGAACAACCTGGGGCTCGTCACGGACCCGTCCTTCACGGACGGCCAGGGTACGCGCCTTGTTGTTCAGCAAGGTAAGGGGTTGACTGATAAAGGATTGGTCGTCCTGTTTCAGCAGCAGCTGAAACTGATTGTTCTCACCACCCAGGAGGGTGAAATCGAATTCACCGCCGGTCACCTTGTAGGTTTTTTTCAGATGGTAATCCCGAGCCTGCTCAAGGGAGAGCAAGTTGGATCCCGAATAGTTGGTGAAGGCGATGCCGATCGTGTAGGCAAGAGGGAAGATGATAAAAACAACCATGCCTGCCACACCGGGGAAAATATAACGGTGGGCATAGGTCTTCTTGTTCATGAAGACATAGAGACCGACGGATACGACCACCAGATCGAGCAGGGCAAATACCCACTCGCCGCTGGCATACATCATCACGGCCGCATAACCATTAAGCACTGCGATCAGTGCCGCCATGGTCCATTTCAGCCAGACGTACTTGTCTTTCTTCGGACCGGCATAGGATTCGATAGAAGGTACTACTTCCATGCCAATTAACCTTTATTGCGCCAAGAGAGATTGAGAGAGTGGGAGGCCCGAAGGCCTCCCGGGTAGTGCATGCTTACTGGACGATACGCTTGGCAGCGGTATCCAGGGCTTCGTCAACACCCTGACGGCCAGAGGTGACGTTCTTGAGGGCGGTTTCGAAGGAGGACCAGAAACGGCTCATCTCGGGCACGGACGGCATCGGTTCGCCGTTCTGGGCGTTCAGCATGGTGGCCTTGATGTTGGGGTCGGCTTCCAGGGTCTTCTGGAAGGACTTCAGGGCCACGGCACCCAGCGGCTTGTCGGCGTTCATCGGCGCCAGACCGGCATCGGTCAGCAGGTAGTTCTCGAGGAACTCGATGGCCAGATCCTTGTTCGGGCTGGCGGCGTTGATGGTGGCACCCAGTACGCCAACGAAGGCCTTGGCCGGCTTGCCTTTCAGGGTCGGCAGCTGGGCTACGCCATACTTGATGCCGCTCTTGTCCAGGTTGCTCCAGGCCCAGGGGCCGTTGATCATCATGGCCACTTCGCCCTTGTTGAACTTGGCGTCCATCACACCGTAGTCGATGCCCTTCTCCAGGTGACCGGATTTGATCATCTCGGAGATGTAGCCGACGCCGGCCTTGGCACCTGCGTTGTTCACGCCGGTGTCTTTGACGTCATAGCCGGTGGCGGTCTTCTTGAAGGCATAACCACCGTTGGCAGCCACCAGGGGGTAGCTGAAGTAGGGGGTGTCATAGGCCCACATGATGGCGCGCTTGCCATTTTTCTTCAGGTCTTCGTCGATCTTGGCGATCTCTTCGAAGGTCTTCGGCGGGTTGGGCAACAGATCCTTGTTGTAAATCAGGCTGACGGCTTCTACCGCGACCGGGTAGCCGTAGGTCTTGCCATCGACGGTCATGGCATCCCAGGCGAATTGCTCGAACTTGGCCTTGGTGGCGGCATTCGGGGTCACGGGAACCAGCAGACCGGACTTGACCCACTCACCGTAACGGTCGTGAGCCCAGAAGAAGATGTCCGGGCCGTTGCCGGTGGCGGCGGCTTGCTGGAATTTGACTTCCACCTGATCCGGGTGGGCGACGGTGACCTTGATGCCGGTTTCGGCTTCAAACTTCTTGCCGACTTCGGCCAGGCCGTTGTAGCCCTTGTCACCGTTGATCCAGATGGTCAGCTGACCTTCATCAATGGCAGCAGTGGCAGAGCAGGCCACGCCCAGGGTAGCCAGACCGATCAGGGATGACAGCAATTTCTTTTTCATGAGCCTTTCCTTGTATTAGTTCCGCGCTGTAAGAGCATTGTGTGCAGATGAATATTATCCCAAGCAGTCAATGCCTCACATGACACGCCTCGCATTTTTGAAATGCAATTACGTATTTTCTTCCAGAAAGTTATGAAAACATTTTCTTATTTCAGCGGCTTAGGAAGGGATATCCCCATATTTTTGCCAAGATATGGAAATTAAATTACAGAAAGGAAATTAATTTACGTCATTGAAAGGGATTTCACCCCACTGAAAACCCTTTCATTCCCGATATTTTGTTCAATGTGTTAACAAAAGTACTGAGGTGGTTTCCATCTACATCACCCCCTTAAATAAAAAGGCACCGGAGCGGACTCCGGTGCCTTTTTGCAAGAAATGACGGCTGGATCACATTACGACTGGCGCAGCAATTGATCCTTGAGATTGGGCGGGACTCCCCTGATGGTCAGGGTGTCGGTCTGGGGATCGTAAAAGACCCGGCTGTTGAGCAGCTTCTGCTCGAAGCTCAGAGTCAGGCCGCCACCGGAGCCCACAAACTTGGTCAAGCCCCGCAGGGTGGAACGGTCCGCCGGGAAGCGCTCCTCCAGCTCGTACTCCTGACCGATGAAGCTGTAAAAATCGAGGTCCCCATCACCGGGCAATTCCGCCGACAGCTCCTTGATCTCGATCTCCTCGCCGGCGCTGGCCTGCTCGGTGCAATATTTGAAGACCTGCTTCTTGTAGTCATTGCGCTCGGCCGGTTCGAGCTGGCGGCTGTCGCAATAATCGTCCACCGCTTGCAGCAACCCCTTGTTCTGGATCTTGGCATCCATACCCTCCCGGGCCCCCAGCAGATCCATGAAGAAATCCCCCAGCTTGCGACCGACCCGGCCCTTGCTGAAGGTGATATAACGACGCGAATCCCCCTGGGTTTTCCACTCGGTGAGATCGATGCGGGCCACCAGATTGAGTTTGCCGATATCCAGATACTGGATGTGGCGCAGCTCCAGCGCCTCGCTCACGGTGACGCTCTCCTTGCCTTCCAGCAGGGCGATCATCAGGTAATCCACCCCCACATAGTTGTACTTGGCAATCAGCAACACCCCCTGCTCGTCCAGGGCATGCTCCACCAGCTGCTTGACCAGCATCTGGGTCAGGTTGACGGAAAAGGGGACGAACTCGGTCTGCTCCGCCAGCAGCTGCTCCAGGGCGATGCGAAAGGCGGGGGAAGGCTGCTTGGGGGCGTCTTCCCCCTCCGCCAGCTCGGCGACGGCGGCCTCGGGATCGGCAAAGAAGCCAAAGCCCTTTCCCCCCTTGCCGTTGTAGATGCGATGCAGCTCCGCCATCAGCCCTTGTACCGCCTCGTCGGCAGGCAGGGTCTGGCTGCGGGTATCGGCGTGGGGCTGGCCATCGTTGCCCGCCCGCAGGGAGTGAAGAATGATCTTGTCGATATCGAGACTCATGTCACAAAGCCATAGTGTTAGCCGAAAGGGTGAAGTATTATAAGGCGCTTTGAACCGAGGTGAACCCAAGATTATGCCCATCGTATCAAAGTACAATAACGAGCAGTTTGACGCCCTGATGAACGACCTGATCACCGCCCTGGAGAAACACAAGGCACCGGTGGATCTCAGTCTGATGGTCCTTGGCAACCTGACCACCAACATCATCAACGGCATGGCCCCGGCCCAGCGCCAGGCGATCACCGAGAAGTTCATCCAGGCACTCACCGCCTCGGTGGGCCATCGCCACGATGCGCACTGAGTTTCTTCGCATTCTTTGATGTTTTTCAAGCAGATGGATCATTATGGTCGAAACCGGCAACCCCTATCGCGATAATGTCTCTCGCCTGATCACCTGGGGGCATTGGTTCTCCTTCTTCAACATCATCCTGGCCATGCTGATCTCGACCCGTTACCTGGGCGCCATCAGCTGGCCGTCGACCACGCTCGGCGTGACCTATCTCGTCATCAGCTGGATAGGTCATTTCTCGTTCCTGAGCTTCGTCACCTATCTGCTGACCATCTTCCCCTTGAGCTTCATCCTGCCCAGGGAGAAGCCGCTGCGCTTCATTTCATCCATCATCGCCACCCTGGCGCTGGTGCTGCTGCTTATCGACACCCAGGTGTTCCAGCTGTTCAAGTTCCACTTGAATGGCCAGGTGTGGCAACTGCTGCTGGATCAGGCGCAGACCGAAGAGGGCTCTATCTGGAGCATCATCTTCGTGGCGGTGCCCGCCATCTTCCTGCTGCAACTGCTGCTGTCGGCCTATGTGTGGCGCAAGATCAACAAGCGCAAACGCCGCCAGTACGGCAATCAGGTGGGACTGGCCCTGCTGGTCTGCTTCATCCTGACCCATCTGGTCAACAGCTGGGCGGATGCGACCCTGTATCAACCCATCACCATGCAGCGGGCCAACTTCCCCCTCTCCTACCCCATGACCGCCAGGAGCTTCCTGGCCAAGCATGGCTGGCTCGACCTCGAGCAGTATGAGAAGAAGGCCGAAGATCAGGGAAGCGCTGAGCACCGTCTGCTCTATCCCTTGCGCCCCCTCAGCGTGAGCGCACCCAGCGATCACAAGAACCTGCTGGTGGTGGTGGTCGACTCCCTGCGAGCCGACATGCTCAACAACATCAACATGCCCAATCTGCAACGCTACGCGGACAACCACTTCAATTTCCGCCAGCACATGAGTGGTGGCAATGATGAAGCCATGGGGATGTTCAGCCTCTTCTACGGGCTGCCCGGCCACTATTACGGGGACATCCGAGCCGACAAGCGCCCCCCCGTGCTGTTCGACGAGATGCTGCGTCAGGACTACCAGTTCGGCCTATTCGGTGCACTGGAAGATGCAAAACAGTATCGCCAGAGTCTGCTTGCGGGTCTGCGCAAGCAGGTCTTCGTCTCCCGCCAGACCGATGACCGCAGGCTCATCGACGACTGGCAGCAGTGGCTTGGCACGCGCACCGCGGACAGACCCTGGTTCTCTCTGGTCTATCTCTCTAGCCCGGGGGATTATCAGGTGCCCGCCAGCATCAAGGGCCCCTTCCAGCCCGAGTTGACCCGCTTCAACCCGGCCACTGCCTATCGGCCCGAGAACCTGCAGAAGCTGGAGAACCGCTACAAGAACGCGGTCTTCTATACCGATCAACTGCTGGAGCAGATGCTGACCCAACTGCAATTGCAGGGGCTTGATGATCAGACCATCGTCGTGATCACCTCCAACCACGGTCAGGAGTTCAACGAGACCCAGAGCAACAGCTGGGGCTATGGCAGCAATTACTCGACCTATCAGGTGCAGGTCCCTCTGGTGCTGGCCTGGCCTGGTGCCGAACCTGCGCCCCAGGCGCAGGCGAGCAGCCACCTGGATCTGGTACCGACCCTGATGAAGAACATGCTGGGTGTACGCAACCCCTATCGTGACTACAGCACGGGGCGCAACCTGTTCGAAGCCAGTACACGCACCTGGCTGCTGGCGGGGGATCAGAATGACTTCGCCATCTATCAGGGCAACACCATCACCCAGTTCAACAAGCAGGGGGACTTCGAGCTGCTGGACCGCGACACCTATCGCCCCATCAAGCACGGCACCCCGGACATGGGCACCCTGATCCAGGTGATGAACGAGCTCAATCGCTTCTATCGCGCCCCCTGATCAGCGCCAGCCCACCTCCTTGAGCCCGCCCCTATGGCGGGCTTTTTCTTGCCCGCACCCCACCCGTCCTCCCGTTTCTCATGGCGTCATTCGCAAACGTATGCCACCACCTTACTGACTTATCTCTCAAAAAATTCAATTCGATCAATATCATAAAAACAAAATGATAATGATTGTCATTTATTGATCTGCTTGACTCCCTCTGCAATAATCCGCGCCCTTCAGGTTTAAATAATAATTATTCTCAAATATGAAAATTCGACTTCTTCACTACTGGCCCATGCTGCTGTCCGGTACGGCGCTGGCTGCCAGCGATCCCACCGGGGTCGACACAACGGACATGCCCCCCGAACTCAAGGGGCGGGAAACCATCGTGGTCAAGGGACAGCGTATCGAGCAGAAGCTCTCCGACGTGTCGGGTTCCATCACCGTCATCACGGAGGAGGATCTGGATCGCCAGGTTGCCACCGAGCTCACCGATGTGTTCAAGAACGAACCCGGCGTCTCGGTGACCGGCTCCGCCGGCCGCCCCCAGAACATCATCATCCGCGGCATGGGCGGCAACCGGGTGCTCATCATCAAGGACGGGGTGCGGGTCAGCGACGGCTTTGGCGCCGACGACCTCAACGACAAGGTGGGCCGCTTCAGCTTCGATCTCGACGACGTCAAACAGATAGAGGTGGCCAAGGGAGCCGGTTCCTCCCTCCATGGCTCCGATGCCATCGGCGGCACCATCGTCATCAGCACCAAGCAGCCGGAAGATTACCTTCAGGGCCAGGATGCCTATCTCAGCAGCAAGGTGCTGCACGATGGCAGCAGTGACAAGCAGAAGCTGAGCGCCACCGGCGCCGCCCGGATACGGGATACCGAACACCTGCTGCGCCTCTCCGGCTGGCAGGGACATGAGACCGCCAACTACGACGAGAGCCGCATCCCGGCGGATCTGGATGGCCTCAGCGCCTCCACCAGCTCTCGCATCCAGCTGAACGAACATCATCTGCTGCGCCTCGAACTCGACTACTTCGAGGACAACGCCGAGCGGGATCAGGGGCCGCGCGAAGTACCCCAGCCCGATGGCAAGTGGCAGGTGCGCCAGTACCACGAGCAGGGCAGCCAACGCACCCAGGGGGGCAAGCTGGCCTGGGAGGCGAGCAACCTCGACACAATACTGGCCGACAGTCTCACCTGGAGTGCCTACGGCAATCACTCGAAAAACACCGCCAACAAGCGCAGCCTGCTGCAAAACGATCTGCTGAGCGGTTATCCGCGCTATCGCAGCGAACGGGAGCTCGCCACCTTCACCGAAGACAGGATCGGTACCGAGCTGGATGTGCGCCGGGATCTCGCCACCGGCCATCTCGCCCATCAACTCAGTTACGGCATTGAGCTGGAGCGCACCACCCACGAGCGGCCGGTGGAGAAGCTGAGTCTGGAGGCCGGCATTCCCCAACCCGGCCAGTCCGCCCCCTTCAGCCGCGCCCGTACCGACAGGGCCGGAGTCTGGCTCGGCGACGTGGCCAGCCTGGGCCAGTGGCAGTTCACCCCCACCCTGCGCATGGATCACCAGTGGCTCACGCCGCTGGACGGCAGCCACGACAGCAACCACAGCTGGCACCTCTCCCCGAGCCTGGCCACCAGCTACCGCTTCAACGACCAGTGGCGCAGCTGGCTCAGCTATGCCAACGGGTTCCGGGCGCCTTCCTACGACAAGGTGTACGGCAACATCCCCCACTACTTCGCCCTGCCGCCCTTCGAGATCATCGCCAACACAGGGCTCAAGGAGGAAACCAGCCACAGCATAGAGTGGGGGCTGAGTGGCGAGGGGGACAACTGGAGCATCAAGCCAGCGCTCTTCTACAACCGCTACTACAACTTCATCGACTGGCGCGAGGTGGGGCTGCGCCTGAGCGATGGCGTCATCCTGCGCCAATATCGCAACGTCGCCAAGGCCGAAACCTGGGGGGCCGAACTCGCCGCCAGCTACTGGCTGACCCAGGAGTGGGAGCTCGCCACCAAGCTCGGCTGGGTCGATGGCGAGGACAACAAAGGTGAAGCGCTGCGCACCCTGACGCCTCTCGAGGGCAACACCCGTCTGAGCTATCAGGCCAATGAGTGGAGTCTGGGTATTCAGGCGGACTATGCCGCCGCCATGAGCCGGGTGCCCACCTGCGGCAACAGCCTGACCGGCCGCCAGGGGGACTGCCTCGAAAGTGCCGGCTGGCTCAGTTTCGCCCTGACGGCCGACTGGCTGGTCACCGACGCCCTCAAGGTCAACCTCAAGCTCGACAACCTGTTCGACACCCGCTACACCCGCTATCAGGATGTGGCCGGGCTGGAAGCAGGGACCGATGCTTCCCTCTTCACCCAGAGCGGCCGCACCCTGAGTGCCAGCCTGCGCTACACCTTCGTGGGGATCTGATGCACAGCTTACTGATCCTGGCCAGCCTGCTGGCCACGCCGGCCCCCGCCTCTCCCCTGCCTGAGGCAACCCTGGAGGCCGAGCCCCTCATCCCCGAACGCCCGCAACTGATGAAGGGGGAGATAGCCCGTCTAGATCCCTATGGTGGCTGGCGTGATGACAGCCGCCAGGATCCCGCCCTCCTGACGCTGCTGCGCGAGCAGAACCGCTGGACCGAGCAGCAGCTCGCCGGCCAGGCGCCACTGGTGCAGCGCCTGCAGACGGAGTGGCAGGGCCGGGAGCGGGGCGAACCAGTGCCGGACGACTGGCTGAGCCAGGCTGGCAGCCAGTGGCGCATGGAGGCGGACGGCAGCCTGTGGCAACGCCGCGACGCCAATGACGCTCCCCGAAAGCGGCTGGCTCCCCGCCAACCTGCCGAGGGGTATTACGAGCTCGCCGCCTGGGCCCTGCACCCGGACGGGCACCTGCTTGCCCTGGCCGAAGACCGCAGGGGAGATCGGGACTACCGCATCACCCTGCTGGATCTGGCGAGTGGCGAGACTCTGGCCTCTTTGCCTCACCGCGCCGGCGATCTGCTCTGGAGTCTGGATGGCAAGACCCTCTACACCCTCACCAACGAGCGCCAGACCCTGCGCCCCTGGCAACTGCTGGCCTGGCAGAATGGCAAGGAGACCCTGGTGTATGAGGAGCGCGATCCCGCCTGGCTGCTCGGCCTCTATCGCACCACAGATCGCCGCCACCTGGTGCTGCAAAGCAACAACCACGACAGCTCCGAGCAATACCTGCTGGACGCGGGTCGGGCCGACCTGCTCAAGGGGCGCGAGCGCGGCCTCGAGTACTACCTGGATACCCAGGGGGACAGGGTGCTGCTCAAGAGCAACCGGGACGGCGCCCTCGGCCTCTATCAGGTGGCCGACTTGAGCCTGGTGGCGAAGGGAGAGTGGCAACGGCTCTGGTCCGGCGAGGGCCGGGAACTCGAGAAGTGGCGCCTCTTTGCCCGGCACACCGTGCTGCAATACCGCAAGGAAGGGGATGACTGGCTCGATGTGCTGGATGCCAAGGGTGCGTTGACCCACAGCCTGCCGCTCACCGATGGCGCAGGCACGGCCTGGATCCAGGGCAGCCAGCAACCGGCCAGCGACAAGGTGCTCATTCGCCGCCAGGGTATGGCCGAGCCACCTCACCAGCGCTGGCTGGATCTCGCCTCCGGCGCCTGGGAGGGGATACCCGAGACCAGGGACACCTCCCCCTATCAGAGCGAGCGACGCTGGATCGCGGGCAAGGATGGGGTCAAGGTGCCTGTCTCCCTGGTCTGGCGCAAGGGCATTACCCACCCCAGGGCACTGCTGCTCTACGGCTATGGGGCTTACGGCACCCCCATGCGTCCCTACTACCAGCCCCGGGTGCTGAGCCTGCTGGATCGCGGCTTTGTCTACGCCATCGCCCATGTGCGCGGGGGCGGTCTGCTCGGCGAATCCTGGTACCGGGAGGGTCGTGGCCGGGACAAACAGCACAGCGTGGATGATTTTCTCGCCGTGGCCGATGCCCTGGCACGGGATCCCGCCATCGATCCCGCCCGGCTGTTTGCCATGGGCGGCAGCGCCGGCGGCCTGCTGGTGGCAGCGGCACTCAACCAGGCGCCCACCCGTTTCGCCGGGGCCGTGCTGCAAGTTCCCTTCGTCGACCTGCTGGGCACCATGCAGGATCCCGAGCTGCCCCTCACCCGGCAGGAGTACGCCGAGTGGGGCAATCCGGCCATCCCGGGTGACTATGCCGCGATGCGCCGCCTGAGCCCCTACGACAACCTGCACAAGGCCCCTTATCCCCCCGTCTATGTGACGGGCGGCCTGCACGACAGTCAGGTGCCCTACTGGGAACCCCTCAAGTGGATAGCCCGCCTGCGATCCCATAGCACGGGAACAGGCCCCTATCTGCTGCGCACCGAACTCGACGGCGGCCACCTGGGCGCCCCCCGAACGGCGGCGCTGCGTGCGGCGCAGGAGTTTGCCTTCCTGCTCACCCTGGCGGGCGTCAACCACTGACCCCTTGTCCTCTTTTTCTGGAGTGAACCATGAAACCCTCTTCCCTGGCCCTCTGGCTGGCGGCAACCCTGATCTCATCGCCACTGCTGGCGGCCGATCTGCAGTTTGTCGATGAACCACCCCTGACCACGACGCCGAAGCGCTGGCTCGAGCAGCGCCTCGGTGTGCTCCTCGCCCCCGATTACGACAGGGCCAGCCTGCTCGGCCACCATTACAGCTTTCGCCAGCTGGTGAACGGCCTGCCGGTGGCCGCCACCCAGGCCGCCGTCAGTGTCGACGGGGACGGCCGCCCCTGGCGCCTCTACCACAACCTGCGCCCCTTGCAGAGCACAGCGCCCGGCTGCGATGCCAGCGGCACCCTGGATCCCCTGCTCGCCACCCTGCGCACCGACGGCAACCAGATAGAGACGCTGGGGCCGGTCGAAGCCTGGTACTGGCGAGACGGCGATACCCTGGTGCCTGCCCTGCGCCAGCGGGTGCGCGAGCACAAGGCAGGCAATGCCAAGGCAAGCCAGGTGCAGCTGTTTGCCCGTTGCGACGGGGAGCAGGAGCTTGGCCGTCTCGGGGATCAGGCAACTACCCGCCCTCTGCATGTCGCCGACGCAGGCGATATGCAGGTTCAGGCCCGGGTGTTCGACCCCGATCCCCGCACCCGCCTGCAGGACGCCAGCCTGGTCTGGCACGATGAGCTGGTACTGGCAGAGGCCGCCTACCAGGATCCGGTTCCCCTGCCGGTGAGCCTGCAAGCCGGGCAGTATCGCCTGAGCGGCCCCCATGCCAGGGTGGTGGATGTCATGGCCCCCGAATCGGCCCCCTACAGCAGCAGTGACGTGCAGGGTTTTCGCCTGACCCGGGACGATCGCGGCTTTGCGGACATCAACGCCTACTACCATCTGGATCTCGCCCAGCGCCACCTCAAGGCGCTCGGCTTCACCGATCTCATCCCCGGGGCGCTCGACATCGACACGGACGCGGGCTATCAGGACAACTCCCTCTACGATCCGTTCGAACGCAGGCTGGAGCTGGGTCGCAGCGGCGTGCCCGATGCCGAGGATCCCATGGTCATCTGGCACGAGTTCGGCCACGGGGTGCAGCACCACATCCTGCCGGATCTCGGGGAAGAGGGAGACTGGGGGGCCATTGGCGAGGGCTTTGGCGACTACCTAGCCGCCAGTCATCGCCAGCGCAGCGAAGCCAGTCGCCAGTTCGAACCCGCCATGGTGTTCAACTGGGATGCCCGCTTCACCGACCGCACCCCGCGCCAGCTCGACGATCTGCGCGCCCGCTACCATCCGGACTACCGCTACCCCGCCCACCGCACCATCAACGGCAGCAACGGGGATCAGCTCTGGGGCACCCCGCTGTTCCAGGCCCTGCTGACGGCGGTGGCCGAGCACGGTGAGGCAGCCAGGGACGAGTTTGATCGCGTCATCATCGAATCCCACTTCGGCCTGGGGCCGGCCATTCGCATGCCGCAACTGGCCCGGATCACCGTGGATACCGCCGCCCGTCTCTATCCGACGCGAGCCTATGCCCGTCTGCTGGAGCAGGCATTTCGCCAGCACGGGCTGCTGCAAGCTCCCGTCAATATCGCCCTCGCCGAGGGGAGCGCCATCCCGCTGGGGCAGCGCCAGTCGGTGCAGCTGACTCTCAGCAACCCGGGCAAAGGGGAAGTGACCCTCAACGAGCTGGCCCTCACCCTGCCAACCGGGTTGCAGGCCGATCCTGACAACTGGCAACCAGCGACCCTGGCCGCCGGTGCCAGCATGACCACCACCCTGCGCATGCTGGCCCAGAGCCCGCTCGCCTGCGGCGACGAGGCGAGCCTCTCGGTGAATCTCGCCATGAGCGGTACCAGCCCCACCGAGCGCCAGTGGCAGCAATCCCTGACCCTGCCCATCGGCACCCCCGTCATCAGCCGGGCCAGTGGTCGGTCGCAGCGACTGAACGATGCCCAGAGCGAGGAGGTGCGCGGCCTGAGCGAAACCAGCCTGCTGCTGGAGAAGAGCGATGCCCGTGTGAGCGACAGGCTGCAACTGAGCCTGGATCTGCAGCACGAGGCGCTGGATGAGCTGGAGATCTGGCTCAGCTCCCCCGCCGGCACCCGGGTCCAGATCTGGGACAAGGGTTACAGCCCCCTGCCGAGCCTGAAAGGGGTCTTCCCCACCGAGTTGCAGTCTCTGCAACCCTTCAGCGCCTTCGAAGGAGAACCCCTGGCCGGTCGCTGGACCCTGGAGGTGGTGGACAGCAAACCGGGCAATCAGGGTCTCCTGAACGGGTGGAGCATCAGTCAGCGTACCGGCGCCCAGTGCGGCAACACCGTGCCCGTGCCGGATGACGGCATCATCCGCTTCGATACCTCGGACAGCAGTGGTGGGGGGGCCTTCCCCCTGCTCTGGCTGCTGCCGCTGGCCCTGTGGCGCCGTCTGCGTCGCCTCTGACTCTCCCTATATAAAGAAGAGAGGGGCCAAGGCCCCTCCAAGGACACACCATGACCATGAGAATGACCCCGATCGTCTGCCTGCTGGCCCCCCTGCTCAGCGCCTGTGGCGGCGGTTCGGACGAGGCTCCCCTGACCGCGCCGGACTACCGCCTGACGGTCAGCCTGCCCGCTGCGGGCACCCTGTGCATCAACCTGAACCAGAACGACGGCTGCGAAGCCAATGAGCCCGCCGTCAGCGGCAAGGCCGGTGCCCACTCCCTGACCCGGCGCCACCCTGATCTGCTCACCACTCCTCTGCTGTTCATTCCGGCGGATTCCGCCGCCCTGCCCCTGGCCCACCCGGCGGCGCGCCAGGACAACCAGCACCTCACCCCCAGCCCCCTCAGCACCCTGCTGCAAACGCGTATCTCGGACGGGCTGCCACCGGCTCAGGCCCTGACGGACGTGCTGCTCGCCCTGGCGCCCCTTCACCCCAGCCCAGATCTGGCGGCACTGGCGCAGCTGGGCGACTTCAACCGCGCCCTCGCCGAGCTGGCCCTCACCGCCTTCGATGACGAGGCCACCCTGCCCACCTTTGCCGCCAGCGAACGCCGCCTGCAGATCTGGCAGGGGCTGGTCACCCTGCTGCCCGAGCTCGCCCGGCACTTTGCCGCCAGCCCCGAGCTCCTGAGCCAGCAGGACAGACTCGCCGCCGTGCTGATGCAGCAGCAACCCCGGGCCTTGGTGACCGCCAGCGGCGTCACCACCTACACGGACGGGGTGGATTACCTGCTGACCCAGGAGCCTGCGGATCACCCGGGCCAGGAGGCGAGCCTGGGCCTGGCGCCCCTGCGCTATCGCAAGCTGGACGGCAAGGGGCAACCCCTGGCGGACAATGCCGACGAGTGGGAGTGCGTGGAGGATCTCAATACCGGCCTCGTCTGGGAGAAGAAGCTGGCGGATCCGGACAGTCCGAGGGATCTGCACCGCACCTTCGCCTGGGAGTTCGACAACTATCACCCGACCCAGGAGGAGCGGGATTACGCCTGCCCCGAAGGGGAGGCCATCTGCACCACGGAGCAGTACCGTCAGTGGCTCAATGCACAGCAACTGTGCGGCATCACCCACTGGCGCCTGCCCCACGCCCGTGAGCTGATGAATTTGCAGCACTACGGATCCCTCGCCCGCCAGGATGGCCAGCTCGTCACCCTGGATGTGCGCTACTTCCCCGATGTCGGTACCACCACCACAGACTTCAGCGGCTACTACTGGAGCCAGACCCTGACCCCGTCCCGTCGGCTGGAGAGCGCGCCTCTGAGCGCCATCGCCCACATCTTCCTCGGCGAGGACGCCGGTGCCGACTATCCCACCCCAGTTCAAAACAGCAATGACGCCAACGGTCTGCAACTGCGCCTGGTGGCCGAGGTAACCCGATGAACAAGTATCTTCTGACCCTGCTGCTCACCCTGTGCAGCCCCCTGGCACTGGCCATCGCCATCTGCGACGACGCCCTGCCCCGTACCAGCCCCACCGCCCGTTTCCAGGATCACGGCAACGGCACCGTCACCGACAGGGGCACCGGTCTGACCTGGATGCGCTGCCAGCTCGGCCAGACCTGGCGCAACCAGAGCTGCGAGGGGGAGCCCACCCGCCTCTACTGGCAACAGGCACTGCAGACGGCGGAACGGATCCGCACCGAACCGAGCCATGCCCTGTATGGCTTTGGTGGTCATCACGACTGGCGCCTGCCCACCATCAAGGAGCTCGCCAGCATTCTGGAGTCCGCCTGTTACAAACCGGCATTGAACGAAACCATCTTCCCCCGCGCCATGGCCGGGGATGGCAAGGAGGTGAACGACGGCTATGTCTATCTCTGGTCTTCTACCCCGGTGCCGGCCCTTCAGGGCGTCGCTTACCTGGACATCACCAGCGGCTCCGTCGCCCAACGCGCCCCCCGCTCTTGGGCGAAACAGGTTCTGCTGGTGAGGTGACAGCCTGGCCATGGGGGCCACCCGGCCCCCTGTTTGACACGAGGCAAGAAGCGCCAGGGTGACCCTGGCCGTCAAAAAAGCATCAAATTGCGTCATGTGATGCCTGTTCAGGGCGGTTTTGCACGCCGCAGCGCTGGCATGAAACCGGCAGAGCGGTTAGTCTAGCGGCGTTGAACCAATCCCAAGAGGTACAGATGAAAACCGTGTTGCGTTTTAGCCTGCTGGGCGCCTTGTTATTGGGTGGCCATGCCTTCGCCGCCGAACCGAAAAAATTTGATATCAGCATGTTCCCCGCCGCCGAAGTGAACCAGGAACGTGTCGTGATCCGTCTGCCGGAAGTCGAGAACGAAGCCGACATGATGGTCGAGCTGCAAGTCGGCAAGAAGATGCTGGTCGACTGCAACCTGCCCCGCTTTGCGGGCAATCTGGAACAGCACAGCGTCAAGGGCTGGGGTTACAACTACCTGACCCTGGGCCAGGTCACCGGCCCCGTCAGCACCCTGATGGCCTGTCCGGACGGCCAGAAAAAGGAGAGTTTCGTCCAGATCTACGGTCAGGGCTTCTTCGTGAACTACAACTCCAAGCTGCCCTTCGTCATCTATGTGCCCCAGGAGTACGAGGTGCGCTATCGTCTGTGGCGTGCCGACAACCTGGCACAGCCCGCCATGATTGAGTGAGTGCCGCGCACTCGGGTTCAGCTCAGTCATGATGACAAAAAGGCGCCATACGGCGCCTTATTTTTAGCTTCCGAGCCCGTTTTTGAGCGGTTTTTCCTGTACAAAATCTGACATAACTCCACTATTTTTCAGGCTTTTTTGTGCAGCGCACCGCAAAATGCCCCCTCGGGATGCGACAAACCCTGTTCGATAAAAGATATTTATTAACATAGTAAGAAAATTGATTTTGCACTCTGCGACGGCCTGATGATACTTGCCCGCAAAGGTCAAACTAACCAGAACAAGAGCACTATGAGCTTCGAATCAGACAAGCGTTTCAACGACTTCAAACATTTTCCCCGTGGCCTGCGTCGCAGTGGCGAATTCACCGTGGCCGAAGCGGACAGTCTGGAAAAATATGGCACCGTGATGCTGGCGCTCTATCAGGGCAACCTGGCCCCGCGCGATGACGTAGAAAGTGCCTTTATCGAACAGGTCAAATCCGGCGCAGCCGGCAACAACCCCCACGCCAAGGTGTGGTTCAAATACCTGAAGGTGATTGGTCCCAAGCGCGTGCACCGTCTGTGCACCGTCGCTGGCGGCGCCAATGAAGATGCTGGTGGCAGCTTTGAAGGCGGCGGTGGCGGCAGCGACGAGTCCCTCGATTAATGGATACCGAGCTGCTTCGGACCTTCATCGAGGTCAGCAAGACCCGGCACTTTGGCCGGGCGGCTGAAAATCTCTACCTGACCCAGTCGGCGGTGAGCTTCCGGATCCGCCAGCTCGAGCAGCAACTCGGGGTCAGCCTGTTTGCCCGTCATCGCAACAACATCCGCCTGACTGCCTCCGGTGAGCGTCTGCTGCCCTACGCAGACGCCATTCTGCATACTTTGGGGCGCGCCAAGCAGGACGTGGCCCTCTCCCCCGGTTTCAGCCAGCAGCTTGCCATCGGCGCACCCGCCGTCTTCTGGGAGCTCGACTTCAACGACTGGCTGAACCATGTCTATGCCCTGGCCCCCGGCCTCGCGGTGCGCCTCGAAACGGCCTCCCGCGAGCACCTCTGTCGCCAGTTGCTGGAGCGCTCCCTCGATCTCGCCCTGCTCTCCGAGCCGACCAAGATCGACGAGATTGCCCTGCACCCCATCGGCGAGCTGGTGTTCGAACTGGTGAGCCGGGAGCCGGCCGCAAACGCCGACAGCCTGATGCAGATGCCCCACATTCATCTCGACTGGGGCACCAGCTTCGAACCGCCATCGAGCCGGTTGCAGAGCCTGCAGAAGACCCCAGTTCTGCATTCAAGCTCCGCCAGCATGGCCCTGCAATTCGTGCTGGCCAACGGCGGCGCCGCCTACCTGCCAAGGCGCATGGTGAGCCCCTTCCTGGAGCAGGGGCAGCTTCATCTGGTGGAAGGGGGCCAATCCCTTAGCCGCCCGCTCTACCTCGCCTATCTGGAGAAATCCGACCGCCGGGAGCTGATCGATCAGCTGCTCACCCTGCCGCTGGGCTGGCATGACGCCGACTTGCGTCAACCGCCTGCCGAATGAAAGAGGGCGATTTCACGCCCAGACCTGTGTTTTCATCTACCGTGGTTATCGGTGCAGCACAAACAACATGAAAAAGGGGCCATCAGGCCCCTTTTGTATGGATGTCTTTGTGCATCAGCCATGATGGCGACGGTCGTTGGCCTGAGCCAGCAGGGTACGGCTCTCGCGCAGGAACTCCTCCGCCCGCTCGCCGAAGAAGCCGGAAACCTGGCTGAAGGCCTCGATGAAGCCCTCTCTGTCGCCCCGCTCCAGCAACCCAAGCGCCTCGCCGAAGTTCTGGTAGTAGCGGCGGATCATCGCGAGGTTCTGGGGCGACGACAATATGATGTCGGCGTAGAGATGGGGATCCTGGGCAAACAGCCGTCCCACCATGGCCAGCTCCAGCCGGTAGATGGGAGAGCTTAAGGCAAGCAGGCGGTCGATGTTGGCCTGCTCGCGGGAGAGGTGCCAGCCGTAGGCGAAGGTGGCAAAGTGGCGCAGCGCCTGAATGAAGGTCATTGCCTCGTCGTGGGCCCTGGCCTCCACCTGCTGCAAACGCGCCCCCCAGATGGTCATCTGCTCCAGCAGCCACTGGCTGGCGGCGGGCTCGCGCCCCTGACAGCAGACGATCACCTGCTTGGCGAGGCTCGCCACGTCCGGCCCGAACATGGGGTGCAGCCCCAGCACCGGCCCCTGGTGTACCGCCAGCATATGGGCAAGCGGTTCACTCTTGACGCTGGTCACGTCCACCAGCAGGCAGTCCGCCGGCAGGTTGCTGAGCCGGTCGATCACCTGGCAGGTGACGTCGATGGGCACCGCCACCATCACCAGCCCGGCGCCGTGCAGGATCTCGTCGGCGCGCGGCCAATCGGCCTGACCCAGGGTTTCGACCCGGTAGCCAGAGAGGCTGAACAGGTTGCCGAACAGGCGCCCAAGCTGCCCCTGGCCACCGATGATCACCACCTTGCCGAGCTCAGGCTTCATGCACTTGAAATGGTGCTCCTTGTCGCTGGCGGACTCCAGAATATAGGACTCGCGCATCACCCGGCGCAGCACATCCTCGATAAGGTCCCCCGGCACCCCCAGTACCTCGGCCTCGGCGCGGCGGCGGGCCAGCATGCTCGCCTCCCGATCCGGCGCATAGATGGGCAAGCCGTGCCGGCTCTTCACTTCCCCCACTTCCCCCACCAGGGCGAGACGGGCAGCCAGCAGATCAATCAGCTGCTTGTCCACCGCATCGATTTTGTCCCTGAGGGCATTCAACTCTTCCGCCATGTCCAGTCCCTGCTGGCGCCGCCCGCAGCGACGCCCTGTCATTCAAGAGGCAACAAGGTATCACTGCGTGGGCAGTGATACCTCGATGGTTCAATCAGTTACAACAAGATACCACGGCTTATGCCGATGTTCTGGCCAAAAGTGGTGCCGCCAGCTGGCTGTGGCAGCGGGCCAGCAGCGCATCCGTAGTCTCCCAGTCGATGCAGGCATCGGTGATGGAGACGCCGTAGCGCATCTCGCACTTGGGCTGCTCGCTGGACTGGTTGCCTTCGAACAGGTTGGATTCGAGCATCACCCCGATGATGGAACGGTTGCCCTCCTGGATCTGGTGGATCACGTTGTCGGCCACCTTGGGCTGCAGCCGGTGATCCTTGCTGGAGTTGCCATGGCTGCAATCCACCACCAGACCGGGCAGCAGACCCGCCTTCTCCAGCGCCTCTTCCGCCAGCGACACATTGACGGAATCGTAATTCGGGTGCTTGCCGCCGCGCAGGATCACGTGGCCGTCCGGGTTGCCCTGGGTCTGCAGCAGCGCGACCTGACCCTGCTGGTTGATCCCCATGAAGGCGTGGGGGCTGGAAGCGGCCTGCAGCGCATTGATGGCGGTGCCGAGGTTGCCGTCGGTGCCGTTCTTGAAGCCGACCGGCATGGAGAGGCCGGAGGCCATCTCCCTGTGGGTCTGGGATTCGGTGGTGCGGGCACCGATGGCCGACCAGGAGAAGAGCTCCGCCAGGTACTGCGGGCTGATGGGGTCGAGCGCCTCGGTCGCCAGCGGCAACTCCAGCTCGGCCAGCCAGCAGAGCAGCTCGCGGGCGCGGTGCAGACCCAGTTCCACGTCAAAGGTGCCGTCCAGGTTCGGATCGTTGATAAAGCCCTTCCAGCCGACCGTGGTGCGCGGCTTCTCAAAGTAGACCCGCATGACAATGTAGAGAGAGTCCTGATAGGCGTCATGAAGCGCTTTGAGTCTGGTTGCGTACTCTTTGGCAGCGTCCATGTCGTGGATGGAGCAGGGACCACAGATCACCAGCAAGCGGTGATCGCGACGGTGGATGATGTCGGCGATGGTATTGCGGGCCCCTTGCACGAATGCCAGCGCGCGATCGGAGATGGGCAGTTTCTCCTTGAGCTGGGCAGGCGTGATCATCACTTGTTCGGACTGGATATGGATGTTGTTCAGGGGATCTCTTTGCATCTTCTCATTCTCTCTACTGTTTCAAGCCAAGGGCACTGACCGTTCACTTTTGTTTACACAAGTCAGTACTTTGTTACGCAACCGCCCCCACCTTACCAAGGAAAAACAAACAATCAAGTGAAACTAGCGTATTTGCACGCTGACAGATGGATAAATGACCAAGAATGCAGAGTGAAACAACTCAAAAGTAGCGACACGCGAGGCCAAATCAGCCCCAAATCGTAAACATTTTATTACACTCATCCATTTCAATATCATCTCTCTGCCCCCTCTCATGACCCCTTATCCGGCCCCTCATCCCGGCGATAATGCCGGGCACAAAAAAGCGGGGCACCTGGCCCCGCTTGCATTCCCGTGTTGCTCTTCTTTTATTATTTGCCGTGGGCCTTGATAGCCTCGACCGCCTTGTCGGGGAAGTCGCTGAATACCCCATCCACATCGGCCTGGTAGAGGAAGATGTTGAGCAGGTCGGTGAAGTCTTTCGCATAGGCCGGGATCTGCCCCTCATCCTGACGGAAGGTATAAGGATGCACCTTGAGACCGGCCGCGTGGGCCTCTTTCACCATGCCGGTGAAGACCGGCTTGCCGGGAGTGCCCGGCTCGGTCACAACCATGGGTTTCCAGGGACCGATCCCCTCGGCATAGGTGGCGATGGTCTTCATGGCCCCCGGCTTGAACATCCAGTCATAGCTGTAGGGGGTCGCCTTGCCCTTGGCATCGTAGACCATGGTCTCGTTCCAGTCGGTCTCAGCCATCAGCTGCACCAACTTCAAGTCCATACCCATGGCGGGCATCAGTTCGCTGTTGATGCGCTTGAGCTCGTTGGCATCGAAACACTGCAGATAGACCTTGTCGTTCTTGCTGGTGTAGCCGTACTCCTTCAGTACCTTGAGCACCGCCCTGGAGATGTCCTTGCCTTCGTGGCGGAACAGCCAGGGAGCCTTTATCTCCGGGTAGATACCGATGTGCTTGCCGGTGCTCTTGTTGAGCCCCTGGATCATCTCGATCTCTTCCTGGAAGGTGTGGATCCTGAAGCTGGACTTCCACAACGGGAAGCGCGCCGGATAGACCGGCACCTGCTTGCCGTCCACCAGTTGGAACGGCTCGGTCATGCGCAGGGAACGCACCTCGTCCAGGGTGAAATCCACCACATAGTAGCGACCGTCCGGGCGGGCCCGGCCGGGGAAGCGCTCGGCCACGTCCGTGATGCCATCGAGGAAGTGATCGTGCATCACCACCAGCTGGTCATCCTTGGTCATCACCAGGTCCTGCTCCAGATAGTCGGCGCCCATGCCATAGGCCAGGGCCTTGGATTCCAGGGTGTGTTCCGGCAGGTAACCCGAGGCACCACGGTGGGCGATCACGATTTTGCCTTCGTCGGCCGCCAGTGCGGGCAGCGCCAGGGCAGCCCCGAGGCCAAGGGCTATCAGGGTACGGTGAGGTTGCTTCATCAAGAGGTCTCGTTGTTATGGTGTGTAGGATGCAGGTAATTGTTATAGCAGGGGTTTATTGCAGTTTGACGGCGGACGGCAAAGGCCGCCCGCCATGGGTCATCAGCAGGCTTCGGGCAGGGCGTGGTGGTGCTCGAGCAGCCAGGCACCGAGCTGCTGCTGTTCGGATTCCGACAGGCGCAGCCCCAGCTTGCTGCGGCGCCACAGGATGTCTTCCAGGGAGTGGGCCCATTCGCGCGCGATGAGATAGCGTACTTCGGATTCATACAGCCCGGCGCCAAAGTGCTGGCCGCGCTCCTCCTTCAGCCAGAGGCGGGCATGGGCGCCATAGGATTCGGCGATGCGCAGGGCGCTGCGATCGTCGAGCCAGTCGAATTCCAGCGCAAAGGCACGCGCCAGTTCACGCACCGAGCAGTCGAACTCGCCACCGGGCAGCCGGCAGGAAGCGGTCCAGTCCTCTCCCATCTGGCTGAACCAGGGCTTGAGCTTGTTGCAGGCGGCCTGGGCCAGCTTGCGATAGGTGGTGAGCTTGCCGCCAAACACCGACAACAGCGGCGCGCCGTCGGATTCACCACTGAGCTCGAGCGTGTAGTCCCGGGTCACCGCCTGGGGTGAATCGGACTCGTCGTCACACAGGGGGCGCACCCCGGCATAGGTCCACACCACGTCTGCCGGGCTTATCTGCCTTGTGAAGTGGGCATTGACCACCTTGCACAGATAGTTGATCTCGGCATCGCTGATCTTGGCTTCGCGCGGGCTGCCTTTGTGCTCCACGTCCGTGGTGCCGATGAGGGAATAGTCCTGCTGGTAGGGGATGACGAAGACGATGCGGTTGTCCTCGTTTTGCAGGATGTAGGCCTCTTCGCGCTCATGGATGCGCGGCACTATCATGTGGCTCCCCTTGATGAGGCGAATGCCGCGGGGGGATTTCTCGCTCAGGCTCTCGTCATAGAAGGTCTTGACCCAGGGGCCCGCCGCATTGACCAGACCACGGCAGCTGACGGTGAATTGCTCGCCCCCTTCCCGCTCCAGCGTCAGGGTCCAGTGCTTGGATCCGCGCACCGCCTTGACGCAGCGGGTACGGGTCTGCACGTCAGCGCCCTTGTCCCGCGCCAGCATGGCATTGAGCACCACCAGCCGGGCGTCGTCGACCCAGGCGTCCGAGTATTCAAAGCCCTTGTTGATGCCGCTCTTGAGACCGTCCTGTGGCAGGAAGCGCAGACCGCAACTCCCCTTGAGCTTGTCCCGCTTGGCCAGGTTGTCATAAAGGAAGAGACCGGCTCGGATCATCCAGGCCGGACGCAGGTGCGGGCGATGGGGCAGACGAAAACGCATGGGACGGGCGATGTGGGGAGCCATGCCGAGCAGGACCTCCCGCTCCGCCAGCGCCTCTTTCACCAGCCGGAATTCGTAATGTTCGAGGTAGCGCAGGCCGCCGTGGATCAGCTTGCTGGAGTTGGACGAGGTGGCAGAGGCGAGATCGCTCGCCTCGAACAGCGCCACCTTCAGCCCCCGCCCCGCCGCATCTGCCGCGATGCCGACCCCGTTGATGCCGCCGCCGACGACGACCAGATCATAATGTTCGCTCATGTTCACCTACTTTCTTATTTTGTGTTTGCCATGACAGCAATGTTTGATTTCGCTCATATTAGAACATGAAAAACCAATAAACGAACATTTCGTGAGAGAAATGTGATCGCGATTGTTTTCACAATGCTAAAAATGCTGCCAGTCGGTGACGGCCTGGCAAGGCTAAGGTCTGCCGGAAACAACCATTTCGGGCAGGGAGGAGAGCAAAGAGTCACGGATGGGGAGGCCATGAGGCAAGGCGGTGAGCGCGATGGCGTGAATCCCTCGCAGGCGCCTAGCGTCGGTGCAAACCTGGCGCCCGAGTGCGGGGGCAACATCAGGGGATCAAAGAAAGAGTATCAGCGCCAGGAACTGGCCTCTTAGGCGCCGCAAGGGAGATGCCGCAGGCCTGGAGGGGGCAGGAAAAAAAGCGGCCGCCCCGAGGCGGCCTGATGCCTGTGCGGGGAAGCTCAGCAGATATGGCAGGCGATCTGATGCTGGGACATCAGTCGCATCAGCTTCTCCGGCGGCTCCTGATCCGTGAACAGGGCGTGGATCTGGTTGAGGTTGCCGAGGTTGACCATGGCGTTGCGGCCAAACTTGGTGTGGTCGGCGGCCAGGAACACCTGGCGGGAGTGGGCGATGATGGCCTGGGCGATCTTCACCTCGTGATAGTCGAAATCGAGCAGGGAGCCGTCGCTGTCGATGCCCGAGATGCCGATGACGCCGTAGTCCATGCGAAACTGGCCGATGAAGTCGCGGGTCGCCTCCCCGACGATGCCGCCATCCCGGTTGCGAATTTCGCCGCCGGCGATGATGACGGTGAAGTCATCCTTGGCGGTCAGGATGCTGGCGACGTTCAGGTTGTTGGTGACCACACGCAGCTCCCGGTGGTCGAGCAGGGCCCGGGCGATGGCCTCGGTGGTGGTGCCGATGTCGATAAAGAGCGACGAGCCGTCGGGGATGTTGGCGGCCACTTCCCGGGCGATGCGCTCCTTCTCCTTGAGCTGCATCACCTTGCGGGCACTGTAGGCGGTGTTGACGGTGCTCGAATGCAGTGAGGCCCCGCCGTGATGGCGCCGGATCTTGTTCTGTTCGGCGAGATCGTTGAGATCCCGGCGAATGGTCTGGGGGCTGACGTCAAAATGGGTCACCAGATCGTCGGTCGAGACGAAACCCTGCCGGGTCAGGACGTCCAGGATCTCCAGATGTCGTTGGGTTTGCTTCACGCTTGCACTCCGCAGATGAGACGAAAAAAGGCCCCGGCAGGTGCGGGGCCTTTGGCAGTGTACCTGATCCCTTTTCCAATCGATAAGGGCAGGATCACGTTTTATGCCTTATGGGCAGCCGCCTTGGCGGCAATCGACTCGTTCTCGTGCTTGAGGGTCATGGCCAGCAGGATGATGGAGAGCACGCAGGAGACGGTGAGCACCATGAAGCCGCCGTCCCAGCCGAAGTGGTCAACGGTGTAGCCCAGCATGGCGTTGGCCGCGACCGCGCCACCCAGATAACCGAACAGGCCGGTGAAGCCCGCCGCGGTACCGGCCGCCTTCTTGGGCGCCAGCTCCAGGGCGTAGAGGCCGATCAGCATGACGGGGCCATAGATGAGGAAGCCGATGGCGACCAGGGCCATCATGTCGATGGTCGGGTTGCCCGCCGGGTTGAACCAGTAGACCAGCACGGAGAGGGTCACCAGCACCATGAACAGGATGCCTGCCGGGGCACGGCGGCCGTTGAACATCTTGTCGGAGATCCAGCCGCACAGCAGGGTGCCCGGGATCCCCGCCCACTCATAGAGGAAGTAGGCCCAGGAGGAGTGATCCACGCTGAAGTCCTTGGCCTCTTTCAGATAGGTGGGCGCCCAGTCCAGCACGCCGTAACGGATGAGGTAGACGAAGGCGTTGGCGATGGCGATGTACCAGAGCAGCTTGTTGTGCAGCACGTACTTCATGAAGATCTCCTTGGCGGAGAACTCCTGCTCGTGGCTTTCGTTGTAATCCTTCGGATAGTCGTTCTTGTACTCCTCGATGGGGGGCAGACCGACCGATTGCGGGGTATCGCGCATCACGAAGAAGGCGATCACCGCGATGGCCGCCGCCGCCGCCGCAGGCACATAGAAGGCGCTGCGCCAGTCGTTGAACCAGCCCATGCCGAGGATGAACAGGGGGCCTATCATGCCGCCGCCCACGTTGTGGGCCACGTTCCAGACCGAGACGATCTCACCCCGCTCCTTCTGCGACCACCAGTGCACCATGGTGCGACCGCAGGGGGGCCAGCCCATGCCCTGTGCCCAGCCGTTCAGGAACAGGAGCACGAACATGATGCCAATGCTGGAGGTAGCCCAGTGCATGGTCCCCATCATGAACATGATGCCTGCCGAGAGCAGCAGACCGGCGGAGAGGAAGTAGCGCGCGTTGGATCTGTCCGACACGTTCCCCATCAGGAATTTGGAGAGACCGTAGGCGATGGAGACGCCGGAGAGGGCCAGACCCAGATCCCCGCGGGAGAAGCCCTGCTCGATGAGGTAGGGCATCGCCAGACTGAAGTTTTTCCGTACCAGGTAGTAACCCGCATACCCGAAGAAGATCCCGAAGAACACCTGCCAACGCATGCGTTTGTAGAAGGGATCCACCTTGTCGGCCGGCAGCCGGTCGATATGGGGTGCAGGCCTGAAGAGACTAAGCATGTTCTGCTTCCTTTTATTGTTGTTCTGGGCGGTTGAGGACGCCCCGCTCATGCCGGCGATCAGACGCGTCTTGATTCGCAAGCGAGCCTATTGTGCTCATTTGTGAACATTTAATCTGTGATGAGCGCTAAATTATTGCAGTTTTATTACAAAAATTGTGACGCAGTGAGTGAACGCGCATCCAGGGTCAGCCCACGCATGGCGTGGCTTTTGGCTACTCACTAAGGAGTAATATGGCCGACAACTGTTGCTTTTCGTCACATTTTCTTAGCAATGAATGGGATCTTGCCCACATTTCCGGTGGCGGGGGTATGGTGAATTGACGCAGAAGGTTTATTTTCTCTCTCGTCCAAGAACGAGCGCAAACGAGCATAACGTTTGCGCAAGCTCAAAAAACAAGAAGAAACGTTTTCGGGCGCAATGAATGGGAATGAAAGATAACAAAACGGAACATCAAACCTACTGTGGGTGGATATAAGGAATAACAACTATGAGCATACAAAGACCCAATACCCTGCTTGGCGAGTGCCTCGCCGAGTTTATCGGCACCGGCCTGCTGATCTTCTTCGGCGTCGGCTGTGTGGCCGCCCTGGTGCTGGCTGGCGCCAACTTCGGGCAATGGGAAATCTCCATTACCTGGGGCCTGGGTGTCGCCATCGCCATCTATGTCACCGGTGGCATCTCCGGTGCCCACCTCAACCCTGCCGTGACCCTGGCGCTGATGACCTTCTGCGGCTTTGACAAGCGCAAGGTGGTGCCCTTCATCATCGCCCAGATAGCCGGGGCATTCGCCTCCGCCGCCCTGGTCTACGCCCTCTACAGCAACCTGTTCACCCAGTGGGAGCTGACCCACAACGTGGTGCGCGGCAGCGTCGAGAGCCTCGGCACCGCAGGCATCTTCTCCACCTACCCCAATGCCCTGCTCTCCAACATGCAGGCTTTCGCAGTCGAGATGGTGATCACCGCCGTCCTGATGCTGGGCATCATGGCACTGGGTGACAACAACAACGGCGCCCCCAAAGGCTTCGCCGCCGCCCTGCTCATCGGCATCCTGATCGCGGTGATCGGCGCCTCACTCGGCCCCTTGACCGGCTTTGCCATGAACCCGGCCCGTGATTTCGGCCCCAAACTGTTCGCCTTCGTGGCTGGCTGGGGTGACGTGGCCCTGACCGGTGGTCGTGACAACCCCTACTTCTGGGTCCCCATCCTTGGCCCCATCGTCGGCGCCCAGATCGGTACCGCCCTGTATGTGAAAGTGCTGGCTCCCTGCGTCCCGGGCAACCGCGTCGCCACCGAAGAAGCCGCCAAGCTGTCTAACAAAGAAGAGGCCGCCGCCTGAGAGCGGCCCTCCCCAACGTGTAACAACGTGGAAAAATAAAAACGTGGAGAACATCATGTCTGCTGAAAAGAAATTTGTCGTTGCGCTGGACCAGGGTACCACCTCCTCCCGTGCCATTGTCTTCGATCAGGACGCCAACATCGTCGCGACCTCCCAGCGCGAATTCACCCAGCACTACCCGAAAGCGGGCTGGGTCGAGCACGACCCCATGGAGATCTGGGCGACCCAGTCCTCCGTCTTCACCGAAGTGCTGGCCAAGAGCGGCCTGCACAGCGAGCAGATCGCCGCCATCGGCATCACCAACCAGCGTGAAACCACCGTCGTCTGGGAAAAGGCCACCGGCAAGCCCATCTACAACGCCATCGTCTGGCAGTGCCGCCGCACCGCGGCCATCTGCGAAGAGCTCAAGGCCCGGGGCCTTGAAGAGTACGTTCGCGAAAACACCGGCCTGGTGCTGGACGCCTACTTCTCCGGCACCAAGGTGAAGTGGATCCTGGACAACGTGGAAGGGGCCCGGGAGAAGGCGATGAACGGCGAGCTGCTGTTTGGCACCATCGACACCTGGCTGGTGTGGAAGATGACCAACGGCGAGGTGCACGTCACCGACCCGACCAACGCCTCGCGCACCATGCTCTACAACATCCGCGACCTGAAGTGGGATGAGCGCATGCTGGACGAGCTGGGCATCCCCGCCTCCATGCTGCCGCAAGTCAAACCCTCCTCCGAGGTCTATGGCTACACAACCCGTGGCGGCGGCGCCCGCATCCCCATCGCCGGTATCGCCGGTGACCAGCAGTCCGCCCTGTTCGGCCAGCTCTGCTTCGAAAAAGGGATGGCCAAGAACACCTACGGTACCGGCTGCTTCATGCTGATGAACACCGGCACCGAGCCGGTTCGCTCCAGCAACGGCCTGCTGACCACGGTCGCCATCGGCCCGAAAGGGGAAGTGAATTATGCCCTCGAGGGTGCGGTATTTATGGGCGGCGCCACCATCCAGTGGCTGCGCGATGAGCTCAAGATCATCCACGATGCCCGCGATACCGACTACTTCGCGAGCAAGGTGGGCGACACCAACGGCGTCTACCTGGTACCGGCCTTCGTGGGCCTGGGCGCCCCCTACTGGGATCCGTATGCTCGCGGCACCATGGTCGGCCTGACCCGTGGCGCCAACCGCAACCACATCATCCGTGCAGCGCTCGAATCCATCGCCTACCAGAGCCGCGACGTGCTGGATGCCATGCAGCAGGACTCCGGCATCAAGCTGGCAGCCCTGAAGGTGGATGGCGGCGCCGTGGCCAACGACTTCCTGATGCAGTTCCAGGCCGACATGATGCACACCCCTGTGGTGCGTCCGACCCGCATCGAGACCACCGCCATGGGTGCCGCCTTCCTGGCCGGCCTCGCCGTGGGCTTCTGGAAGAGCTCTGAAGAGCTGGAAGACAAGTTCAGCGTGGACCGCGAGTTCATTCCGCAGATGGACCGTGACGATCGCGCCAAGCGCTACAGCGGCTGGAAGAAGGCGGTGGAACGTTCACGCCGCTGGGCCGAAGAGGAGTGATGGGGTAACCGACGCGTCCTTGAGATGAAAAAAGCAAAGAGGCCGACAGCGATGTCGGCCTCTTTTTATTGGCGAGCACGACTGTTCTGACCGCCCCCTACCCCAACCCTTCCCTTGCCAAGGGGTGGGAGAAAATGCCCCCTCCCCCTCATGGAGGGGGAGGCCGGGTGGGGGTTGGAACTGTCGGCATACCCTCTACAACGCTTCAGCGCCGAGCTGCTCTTTCAGGAAATCGAGCCAGACCCGCAGCCGGATGTCCCGCTGGGCATCGGAGTAGAAGACCGCATGGATGGGGCGCGAGGCACCGCTGTTGCTGCGGGCCAGCACCTCCACCAGGGCGCCGCTCGCCCTGTCATCCCCCGTCATGAAGTCCGACAGGCAGACGATCCCCTGCCCCGCCAGCGCCAGCTGACGCAAGGTTTCCCCGCTGCTGGCCCGCAGGGTCGGGGTGATGGCGAACCTGTCCCCCTGCTCCTCGCTCAATAGGGGCCAATGATTGAGGTGATCGGGGTGCAAAAAACCGAGCAGCTCGTGGCCAGCCAGCAAGTCAGCCGGCTGGCGCGGGGTACCGCGTGCCTTCAGATAGTCGGGGGAGGCCAGCAGCCGCAGCCTGGAGCGGCCCAGCGGCAGGGCCCGCAGGGAGGAGTCCGTCAGCTCGCCGATGCGAATGGCCATGTCCACCCGCCGCTCCATCAGGTTGATGAAGCCCTCGGAGCTGTGCAGTTGCAGCTCGATGGCGGGGTAGCGGCGGCGAAACTCACCGATGATGGGCACCAATCTATGCAGGATGAAGGGGGTGGCGGCGTCCACCCGCAATATGCCCTCCGGCTGCTCCCGGCGCATCAGCAGCAACCCTTCCGCCTCGCTCATCTCGGTCAGGATCTTCACCGCCCGCTGATAGAACCAGCTCCCCTCCTCGGTCAGGCTGACCCGGCGGGTGGTGCGGTTGAGGAGCACGGTGGCGAGCTTCTCTTCGAGACGCTTGATGCCGCGGCTCACCACGGAATTATCCATGCCGAGATTCTCCGCCGCCTGGCGAAAGCTGCCCGCCTCCACCACCGCCACAAACAGGGTCAATTCATCGGAATGGGTCTTCATTGCTGTCATCCTGGCAAGAGTAATGGGTCTTTATAGGTGCAATGGCCGGGAGTTGGCAAGACAGGCGTCGCTTCGTATCGTGACGCACCACCTGTTTTATCTGCGCCCTTGCCAGTACAATGCCGCCAACCGGCACCGTATGGCGCCACACTATGACAGGGACGATCCATGACATTCGACAACAGGCTGGCCGCCGCCCATCGGGAGCTGGCCGAGAAGGGCGTGCAAACGCTCAACTACAACCCGCCGATCATCTGGCTGCTGCGAAAGGCGGGGTTCACCATCAGGCCGCCCCACTACGAACGCTTTATGATCAACGTTCTTGCCCTGGGACTCCCCATCGGCGCTATCTGGGGGGTGTTGATGTGGTGCCTCGGCTGGCAGGATGAGGTGAGCCCGGGGTTTGCCCTGCGCCAGAGCCTGCTCTTTGGCATCGGGCTCGGTCTGCTGATGGGGACCTGGTTCTGGTTTCGGCGCAAGCAGCTCAAGCTGACCCCCTGGGACGCCTTGCCCCACTCCACGAGCCGCACGCAAAAGCGCTGGCAACCGAAATAACCACCGATGTCGACAAGGAGCGCCTTATGACCAGGGCCCATGAAAAACTGAACTATGTGGAGTTTGCGGCCAGGGATATTGCCGCCACCAAAGCCTTCTTTCAGGCCGCTTTCGGCTGGCAGTTCGCCGACTACGGCCCCGATTATTGCGCCTTCGAGGGAGAAGGGCTGGATGGCGGCTTCTACCGCGCCGAACTGTGCAGCCAGAGTGCTCAGGGCGGGGCGCTCCTGGTGTTCTACAGCGCCGATATCGAGGCGACCCAGAGCAAGGTAGCCGGCGCAGGGGGCACCATAGTGCGCCCCCTGTTCGATTTTCCCGGTGGCCGCCGTTTCCACTTTGTCGAGCCCAGCGGCAATGAATTTGCGGTCTGGTCCGAACCGGCCAGCGCTTGATAATACTCCGCCCTCCCCTGGGCCACCTGCACCACGACCAGCCATGGGGAGGCCACATTGCTGCACTCACCTCAATAGTGTTTTGCGACTGCTGCCCTGTATCCCCCAGTCAGGGGCGGGCATACTGACTCCCGTCTTAACGAGGAGGTTCAGATGCCATCCCCCCTGATTGTGATTGCCCAGCTTGACGCCAAACCCGAATTCGCCGCCCAGTTTCGCGCTGCCCTCGAGCCGCTGATCGCCGCGACCCTGCAAGAGCCGGGGTGCCTTCGCTACCAGTTGCACCAGAGCCTGGAGAGCCCCCATAGCTGGATGCTGTACGAGGAGTGGGAGAGTGAAGCCGCCCTACTCGCCCACCAGCAGCAGCCCCACTACATCGCCTTTGCCAACCTCGCCTCCCCCTGGTTTGCCAACCGGGTCGTGAGCCGCTACCGGCGCGCCTGACTGCCTCCGCCCTCGGCGCAGGCAAAACCCATCATTTGAGCGTAGAAACACTAACCTGAGGAATTTGATGATGAAGATGCCCAACCTGGGTCTTGGAACCTTCCGCCTGAAAGATCAGCCCCTTCGCGACTCCCTGCTCCAGGGGCTGGAACTTGGCTACCGCCATATCGATACCGCCCAGATCTATGACAACGAGGCCGACGTCGGCCAGTTGATGAGCGAGAGTGGCGTGCCCCGCCAGGATATTTACCTGACCACCAAGGTGTGGACCAGCGAGTTCGGTCCGGGCAAGGTGATCCCGAGCCTGGAAGTGAGCCTGGAAAAACTCGGCACCGACTATCTGGACCTGGCGCTCATTCACTGGCCCTCCCCCCAGGATGAGGTGCCGATGGCGGTCTATCTGGAGCAGCTCGCCGAGGCCAAAGCCCGGGGCCTGACCCGGGAGATCGGGGTCTCCAACTTCACCGTGGCCCAGCTTAAACAGGCCATCGACATTCTGGGGCCGGGCGCCATCGCCCACCAGCAGGTGGAGATCCACCCCCTGCTGCAAAACCGCAAGGTGGTCGAATTCTGCCAGGAGCACGGTATCGCCATCACCGCCTATATGCCGCTCGCCTATGGCAAGGTGCTCGCCGAGCCGCTCTTGATGGAGATCGGCCAGCGCCACGGCGTCTCGGCGGCCCAGGTGTCGCTGGCCTGGCTGCTGGCCCAGGGCATGACGGTGATCCCGAGCTCTACCAAGCGGGAGAATCTGGCCGCCAACCTGGCCGCGCTGAAGGTACAACTCAGTCGCGATGAAATGGCCGCCATTGCCACCCTGGATCGGGGTGAGCGCTGCGCCAACCCGGACTTTGCGCCGGATTGGGATTGATCCCCCTCATCCCCAGCCCTTCTCCCGCCAGGGGAGAAGGGAGCAAATAAGGCTCAATGACATTCTTCAGCACCAGCGGGAGGCACAATGCCTCCCGCTTTTTTTGTCCCCAATACCGCGCGTCACTGCCACCCGCGCCGCTGGCCCCCTCCCCTGCATCCTTCCGCTGCCCTTCCCTCTTTATTCCCAGTTCGGTCTGTACGCTTTGCCTCTGCACTCAACTCGCGCTGTACGGCCCACTCTTGTCTCTGCAACCTCAGCCACTCCCACTTCCACGGCCCCATTGCTGCTGATTTGGCAAAAGTAATTTGACGTTGCCGTCATTTTTACCAACAAACACCCTCGGCATACTGGCGCCATTCTCCCGTCGGGAGTCCCAATCCAAGGAGTTGTTATGCCACTGGCGTTATTTGCCCTCACCTTAAGTGCCTTTGCTATAGGCACCACCGAATTCGTGATCGTGGGGCTCATCCCCACCATCGCCGAGCAGCTCAATGTCTCGCTCCCCTCGGCGGGCCTGCTGGTCAGCCTCTATGCCCTTGGGGTGGCCATCGGCGCCCCCGTGCTCACGGCGCTTACCGGCAAGCTGCCGCGCAAGTGGCTGCTGGTGGGGCTGATGGCCCTCTTCACCGTCGGCAACCTGCTGGCCTGGCAGGCCCCCGGGTACGAGAGCCTGATTGTGGCCCGCATCCTCACCGGGCTGGCCCACGGGGTCTTCTTCTCGGTAGGCAGCACCATCGCCACGGGTCTCGTGGCCAAAGAGAAGGCGGCCAGCGCCATCGCCATCATGTTCAGCGGCCTCACGGTCGCCCTGGTGACCGGCGTCCCGCTTGGCACCTGGATTGGTCAGGTCTTTGGCTGGCGCGAGACCTTCCTGGTGGTGAGCCTGCTCGGCCTCGTCGCCATGGTGGGCAGCCTGCTGCTGGTACCGGGGAACCTGCCGAAGGGGGCCGCCTCCAGCGTTCGCGAGCAGCTCTCGGTGCTCACCAAGAAACCGCTGCTGCTGGTCTACGCCAAGACGGCGCTCGGTTACGGCGGTGCCTTCACGGCGTTTACCTTCCTCGCCCCCATCCTGCAACAGGTGAGCGGCTTTAGCGCCGGCGCGGTGAGCCTCATTCTGCTGGTGTACGGGGTATCGGTCGCCGTCGGCAATATCTGGGGCGGCAAGCTCGCCGACCGGATGGGCCCGCTGCCTGCGCTGAAGCTGCTGTTTGCCGGGCTCGCCGTGGTGCTGCTGGTGCTCACCTTCACCGCACCGCACCCGGTGCTGGCGGTACTGACCGTGCTGGTGTGGGGCGCCTTCGCCTTTGGCAACGTGCCGGGTCTTCAGGTACTGGTGGTGAAACAGGCCGAGCGCCACACCCCCAATGCCGTGGATGTGGCCTCCGGCCTCAATATCGCCGCCTTCAACGTCGGCATTGCGCTGGGCTCCGTGGTCGGCGGTTTCGTGGTGGAGCACCTCGGCCTGATGCACACCCCCTGGATTGGCGCCCTCATCGTGCTGCTGGCCTACGGCCTCACCCATGTCAGCGAAGCGGGCGAGCGCCGCGCCGTCCTTGCCTGACCCCCGGGCAAGCAAAAGGCCGACACCCTGTGTCGGCCTTTTTTTCATGGGCAAGATGCGAGGCTCAGGGCTCCTTGAGATCCTCATCGGCAGCCCAGCGCGCCTCCAGCCAGAGCAGGTTGACCAGCCCGCAGAGCAAGGCGAACCCCAGCCCCAGCAACCAGGTGAAATACCACATATCGCGTTGATCCTTGTGTTGAAGCGGATTAGTAGAGGCTGTGGCCGTGCTGGCGCACCTGCTCGGCGCTGACCCTGCCGCGCACCACCCGGTAGACCCAGAGGGTGTAGCCGATGTTGACCGGCATCAGTACTCCGACGATCCCCAGCATGATAAGCAGGGTGCGCTCGCTGGAGGTGCTGTCCCACAGGGTCAGGCTGCTGGCCGGATCCAGGGACGAGGGCAGCACGAACGGGAAGAGCGCGATGGCCACGGTCAGCATCATGGCGGCGCAGGCACCGCCGCTGGCCACGAGAGCCAGCCCGGACTTGCCGAGGCGGCTTGCCAGCGCGCACACCAGGGGCAGCAGGAGCCCGAGCACAGGCACGGCCCAGAGCACCGGATGGGCGACAAAGTTGCCAAGCCAGCCCGCCGGCACCGCCACCACCTCTTTCATCAGCGGAGTGAGGGCGCCGTTGAGATCGCCGATGGCCGTGATGCGATACCCCGCCATCTCCCCAAGCCAGACGCCGCCAAGGGCAAAGAGGGCGCTCGCCAGGGGGCCGAGCCAGAGGGCGAGGCGGGCGCTGCGCGCCGCTATGGCTCCCTGGGTCTTGCACTGCAGGAAGCTGGCACCGTGCAGCAAGAGCAGCGCCAGCGCCGTCCCCATGGCGGTCAACAGCAGCGGCCAGTGGAACGCAAAGGCGCCATAGTGGATGCGAAGGGCCGCATCGAAGCGAAACGGCAGCCCTTGCAGCACGAGGCCAAGGGTGGCACCAAACACCAGGGTCGGCAGCAGGCCGCCCACCACCAGGGCGCGATCCCACCAGCGGCGCCAGACCGGGTCCGGCAGCTTGCTGCGATAGTCAAAGCCCACCGGGCGCAAAAAGAGGCCGAACAGCAGGGACATGAAGGGCACGTAAAGCGCCGAGAAGGCGGCGGCATAGACCAGGGGCCAGGCGGCAAACAGGGTGCCGGCACCGGCGATGAGCCACACCTGGTTGCCCTCCCACACCGGCCCCACGCTGTTGAGCAGCACCCGCCGCTCGTCATCCGTCTTGCCGACCACGGGCAGCAGCATGCCGACCCCGAGATCGAAGCCATCCATCACCACGAAGCCGACCAGCAGGAAGAGCACCAGCCCCCACCAGATCACTTTCAGGGTTTCGTAATCCATCAGGCAGGACTCCCGTTTTGCAACACTTCACCTTGATAACGACCCGTCTGCAGGCTGGCAGGCCCTTTGCGGATCACATGACGCAACAAGAACAGCTCCACCACCAGCAGGCTGCTGTAGATGAGGAAGATGGCGATGAGGCTGAACCAGAGCTGCCCCGGTTGCAGCAGGGAGACGGAGGCCGACACCGGCAGCACGTCGCTGATGGTCCAGGGCTGGCGACCGAACTCCGCCACGAACCAGCCCGCCTCGATGGCAATCCAGGGCAGCGGAATAGACCAGAGCAGGGCCCTGAGCAGCCGCGGGGATTGCACCAGCCTGCCCCGGCACAGCTGCAGGAAGGCGGCGGCAAAGAGCGCCAGCAGCGCCACGCCGATGCCCACCATCAGGCGAAAGCTCCAGAACAGCGGCGCCACCTGGGGGATGGAGTCCTCCACCGCCTTGGCGATGGCCCCCTCGTCCGCCTTGCCAATCTCCTTGGCATAGGGGGTGAGCAAGAGGCCGTAGCCCAGATCGCTGCGGTGGCGCTCGAAGGTGGCGCGGGCCGCCTGGTTGCTGCCATCTGCCCGCATCGCTTCGAGCGCCTCGTGGGCCAGCATACCGCTGCGAATACGCGCCTCGTGCTGCGCTTTCAGATCTTTGAGGCCCGTCACCTGCTCATCCAGGGAGCGGGTGGCGATGATGCCCATCAGATAGGGTATCTTGATGGCCGCGTGGGTGGTCTCGGCACGCTGATCCGGCAGGCCGAACAGGGTGAAGGAAGCCGGGGCGGGCTCCGTCTCCCACTCCGCCTCGATGGCGGCGAGCTTGACCTTCTGCACCTCCCCCGAGCGATAGCCCGACTCGTCCCCGAGCACGATGACCGAGAGGATGGCCGCGAGGCCAAAACCCGAGGCGATGGCAAAGGATCGCAGGGCGAAGCGCACCTCCATGCCGCGCAGCAGATACCAGCTGCTCACCCCCATCACGAACAGGGAGGCCGCCACATAGCCCGCTGCCACCGTGTGGACGAACTTGACCTGGGCCACCGGGTTGAAGATGACCGCGGCCACGTCCACCAGCTCCATGCGCATGGTCATGGGGTTGAACTCGGCGCCGACCGGGTTTTGCATCCAGCCGTTGGCGATGAGGATCCAGAGGGCGGAGAGGTTGGAGCCGAGCGCCACCAGCATGGTCACCAGCAGGTGCTGACCGCGGGAGAGCTTGTCCCAGCCGAAGAAGAAGAGGCCCACCAATGTGGACTCGAGGAAGAAGGCCATCAGCCCCTCCACCGCCAGCGGCGTGCCGAAGATATCGCCGACATAGTGGGAGTAATAGGCCCAGTTGGTCCCGAACTGGAACTCCAGGGTGATCCCGGTGGTCACCCCCATCACGAAGTTGATGCCAAACAGCTTGCCCCAGAAGCGGGTGATGTCCTTGTAAATCACCTTGCCGGTCATCACGTAGGCCGACTCGGCGATCACCAGGATCCAGGACAGCCCCAGGGTGAGGGGCACAAACAGAAAGTGGAACATCGCCGTCGCCCCGAACTGTATTCGGGAGAGGCTGACCACATCATCCAGGCTTATCATGCATGACTCTCTATGTTGCATTTAACGGACAGGTTTTCGCCCGCCAAGTACACCATGGTCCATGACACCTATAACAGATGCAGTTATAGTGAAAAACACCTATAACAGTTTGAGCCCACCATGTCCCGCTACGGCCAGTTGGCAGACCAGCTGCAACAGCAGATCACGAGCGGCCTCTGGCAGCCGGGGGAGCGCATCCCCTCCATCCGCCAGAGCTGCAAGACCCACGGCCTCAGCCCCATGACGGTGCTCCAGGCCTATCAGTTGCTCGAAAGCCGGGGCCTCATCCTGGCGCGGCCCCAGTCCGGCTACTACGTCAAGGCCGCGAGCACGGCCCGGCGGGAGAGTCAGCCCCAGCAGGCCCGCTACAGCGGCTCGGTGGACATCAACGATCTGGTGTTCGAGGTGCTGCAGGCGAGCAAGTCACGGGAGCTGGTGCCCCTTGGCATGGCGGTGGCGGACCCGACACTCTTCCCTCACCCCCAACTCGGTCGGGCCCTCGGCAGTTGCATGCGCCGCCTCGATCCCTTCAGCACGGTGGCAGATCTGCCCCCCGGCAACGAGGCACTGCGCCGCGCCATCGCCCGGCGCTACGCCGGCGAGGGGATGGCGGTGGATCCCCAGCAGATCATCATCACCACGGGGGCCATGGAGGCGCTCTCCCTCAGTCTTCAGGTGCTGACCGAGCCCGGGGACTGGGTGGTGGTGGAGTCCCCCACCTTCTACGGCGCCCTGCAGGCCATCGAGCGGCTCAAGCTCAAGGTGGTGGAAATCCCGGTGATCCCCGGGGTGGGGATCGATCTCGCCCTGCTGGAGGAGGCCCTCGCCCAGCGCCCCGTCAAGGCGTGCTGGCTGATGGGCAATGTGCAGCACCCCCTCGGCCACACCATGCCGGATGAGCACAAGCAGGCGCTGATGGGGCTGCTCAACCGCCATCAGGTCCCCCTGGTGGAGGATGACGTCTATGCGGAGCTCTATGTCGGGCGCGAGCGGCCAAGGCCCATCACCCATTGGGATGCACGGGGAGAGAGCCTGCTGTGCGGCTCCTGGACCAAGTGTCTGGCGCCGGGCTTTCGGGTCGGCTGGGTGGTGGCGAAGCACCACGCCGAGCGCATCCAGCGGCTGCAACTGATGTCGACGCTCTCGACCAATGTGCCCAGTCAGCTGGCGCTGGCCGACATGCTGCGCCAGGGCGGGGTGGACGCCCACTTTCGCCGCCTGCGCCACACCCTGGCCCAGCGCCAGCAGCAGATGCGGGCAGCCCTGATGCGCCTCTTCCCCGAGGCGCGTATCTCCAACCCCGATGGTGGCTACTTTCTCTGGCTCGAATTTGACGCCCGCCTCGATGGCCGGGCGCTCTATGCCAGCGCCATCGAACAGGGCGTCTCCATCGCCCCCGGGGCCCTCTTCTCCAGCCAGGGCCAGCACAACCACTGCCTGCGCCTCAACAGCTCCCATCCCTGGAGCCTGCAGCTGGACGCGGCGCTCAACCGGCTTGCGGACCTCATCGCCCGGCAACGGGAAACCTGGCAGAACCCCCCTGACGCCTCACACGACAAGGGCCCGTAACGGGCCCTTTTGCAAGCGAGTGCGCCTTATTCTGGCCATGGTCTGTGACTGGGCCTTGAAGCCCAGTTGCTCGTAGAGGGCCCTGGCCCGCTCGTTGAAAGCCATCACCTCCAGGCGCAGCTGGCTTGCACCCCGTGCCTTGCCCCACTGGTCCCCGTGGGCGATCAGCGCCCGGCCGATGCCCCGGGAGCGCAGCCCCTCATCCACCACCACGGTCGTGATGCGGCAGACGGGCAGCTTGCTGAGAAAGGGGACGCTCTCGTTGAGGTCGATGCGGGCGGTGAGAAAGCCCGCCACCTCTCCCGCCACCACCGCCACGCAGAAAAGACGCGCCTCGTCGGCAATGGCGCCGAGCAAGAAGGCCCTGTCCTCCGGGGACGGGGGGCAGAACACCTCGGGCACCTGCTCGAAGTGGAGCTGACCTATCTGCCGGTTCAGGGCCAGAATGGCGTCGATATCCTGTTCAGTTGCCTTGCGAATGTCCACCTGATGCTCCTTGCAGTGAGGGTCGCCAGCGAGGAAAGAGGCTCGGCGGTCACCCTTTGGAACCCGCATCTTATCGGCTCGTCACGACAATCAACAGCCCCCCGGCAACGACAAGGCCCCATGACGGGGCCTTGTGGACAATCCTGATGGCAATGCGGGCTCAGCCCGGCGCCCCCAGTTGGGCCACCTGGCGCTCTATGCTCCCCTTGAGGTTGTCATCCAGCTTCAAGGCCCGCGCCAGCTCGTCCAGATAGCCGCGCTCCATGAAGTGATCCACCTCGATGGTGAGGAGAGAGGCGAGGTAGACCTCGGTCGCCAGCTCCATGTCGGTCACCTCTCGCGCCAGGACATGGGGGTCGAGGGGACGGGAGAGCTCGGCGTCAATCCAGCGGGCCGCATCCCGCTCCCCCTGTTCGGTCAAGTACTCCTGGATCTTCTGGCGCTCGGCGGCATCGATGTGGCCGTCGGCCCGGGCTGCCGCCACCATGGCGCGCACCAGCAGGTTGGCGCGGGCATCCAGGGCCTTGCCCTCCAGGGTGTCAAGGGGCTGGGTCGGCTGGGCCGGGGTGGACTGCTGTGTCTGCCAGTCCTGATAGAGCTTGTAGGCCAGCCCCCCGAGGGCTGCCGCCCCCCCCACCGCCGCCACCTTGGTGCCATATTTGCGCATCTTCTTGTTGCCAAGCAGCAGCGCCATGGCCCCGGCGGCCAATCCCCCCTGCGCCATGCCCTTCATCTGGGCCTTGCGCGTGTCACCACCGTCGTTGAGCCAGCCCTTGCCAGCTCCCATCAATTGCTCCAGCATCTGTTTCATGGGGCCTCCTCCCTCGCGTGATGAGTCATGCTGGGCCGCCTGCGCTGAACTCAAGGTGAATGACGGCGCAGACAAGAGGAGGCGCTGGTTGGATCAGTGTCGGCCCCGCCCGCTGCTATTGTCCCCGGGGGACAGCCAAGGAGTCCCCCCTTGCCTCGACATAAGGAAGTACCATGAGCGCCCGTGAACTGACCCTGCAATTTCTCGCCGAACCCGCCGACGTCAACTTTGGCGGCAAAGTCCATGGCGGCATGGTGATGAAGTGGATTGACCAGGCCGGCTACGCCTGCGCCGCCGGTTGGTGTGGCGGCTATGCCGTCACCGTCTATGTGGGGGGCATCCGCTTCTTGCGCCCCATCCAGATAGGCCAGTTGGTGGAGGTGCACGCCAAGGTGATCCACACCGGTACCACCAGCATGCACCTGGCGGTGGATGTCTACAGCCGCCACCCCACCGACCCGGAGCGGCGCAAGACCACCCACTGCATCATCATCTTCGTGGCCATGGACGAGCATGGCAAACCCACCCCGGTGCCCCAGTGGCAGCCGGTGAGCGAGAGCGATCTGCAGTTGCAGCAGTACGCCAAAAAGCTGATGGCCCTGCGCGAGGAGCTGGACAAGGAGATGCGCCAGCACATGTGACCCGTCCCGCCCCGGGCAGCCGGGGCGTGTCTTCGCGCCGCCGGGCGCTATAATGGCGACCCCCCTTGCTTTTGAGAACCCAAGATGTCCCTGGAAAATGCCCCCCCCGAGGTCCAGCTCGCGGTGGATCTGATTGAACTGCTGGAAACCAACCACATCGCCCCCGCGCTGGCCCTGGCGGCACTCGCCATCGTTCGCCGGGATTATGAGCGCAAGCTCGAGGAAGGTCGGGAGGCCTGAGCGCCCCCGCAGGAGGCACCATGTCAGCCCCCATTCGCATCGAACAAGGCTGCGCCATGCTCCTCGGGGGGCTGCGCCGTCACCACCCCTTCGAGCAGGGGGACTTCGCCGGCCAGTGGCGCGACCTCAGCGCCCTGCTTCCCCTGCCGGGGCAGCTCGGGGAGCACGCCTATGGCGTCATCTGCGCCGCCACCGACACCCACTGCGAATACCTCTGCGGGGTGGAGGTCGCCGCCCTGGAGGTGCTGCCTCCCGGGCTTGGCCGCATGCGCATCGCCCCCCAGACCTACGCCATCTTCTTGCATCAGGGGCATGTCGCGACCCTGCCGCACACCTGGCGCCAGGCCCTGGCTTGGCTCGCGCAATCGGACTATCAATCTGCCCAGCAGCCGGATTTCGAGCGCTACGGCGCCCGCTTTGACGCCGCCACCGGCAGCGGCGAAGTGGAAATCTGGCTCGCCGTGGTACCAAAACAGGCCCTGGCCTGACCCCTGGCCGCCCGGGCTACCTCGGCCCCATCACCTCGTCACAGAGCGCGATCAGCGCCTCCCCCAGCCGGGCGAGGGGCTCGCTCGTGCCCGGCCCCTGGTGCAGAGCCAGCTCCACCGAGCGCACTGCAGGCCAATGGGCCAGCACCACCTGATCCGGTTGCAGCAGGCGCGCCGGCAGCAGGCTGACCCCGATCCCCGCGCTCACCGCCCCTTGCAGGCTGGCGAGACTGCCGCTCACGTAGGCGATGCGCCAGGGGATCCCCTCGGCATCCAGGGCGTCGGTCATCTGGCGCCGGTAGAGCCCCTCGCTTGGAAACACCACCAGAGGCAGGGGGTCGCGCCCGGCGGCGGGCCACTCCCGGCTGTCAACCCAGGCCAGGGGCTCGCGCCATCGGGCGATGGGCTCCCCCTGGCCGCGCCCCTGCTTGATGAGGGCCAGATCCAGCTCTCCCCCTTCGAACGCCTGCCACAGGGCATGGCTGAGATCGCTTTGCACCTCCAGCCGCACCTGCGGGTGCGCGCGGGCGAAGGCGGCCAGCACCGGGGTCATGGCCCCTGCGGCAAAATCCTCCGGCACCCCGAGGCGCAGGGGGTGGCTCGCCTCGCTCACCCGCTCCCCCGCCCGGGCCAGCAGCCCCAGGATGCGGCGCGCCAGCCCGAGCAGGGTCTCCCCCTGGGCCGTGGTCACCACCTGGCGGCCGGATCGATCGAGCAGGGTGCAGCCCAGCTGCTGCTCCAGGCGGCGCATCTGCTGGCTCAGGGTGGACTGGGTGAGGTGGATACGCTCGGCGGCGCGGGTAAAGCTGCCGGTTTCGACGATGGCGACGAAGCTCTGCAGCAATTGGGGGTCCAGCAGGGGGCGCTCCATGGGCAATCTCCATTTATAAAACCACTGGAAGTCATTTTATCATTTAATTTCCAAATGATGCGGTGACCCTCTAGGCTGCTGTCCTCCCCCTTTTTGCCAGGATATGACCATGCCACCCCCTTCCCAGTCCGGTGCCCGCCTCCTCAACTCCCTCACCGCCGCCTCGGCCCCCAGCCATCAGGAGTGGCTGGAGCAGGCCCTGCACCTGGCCCTGACCCATCGCCAGCAAGGGGGGCGCCCCTTCGCCGCCCTGCTGGTGAGGGAGAACCGGCTGGTGGCGAGCGCCGTCAACCGCATGCTGGAGGCGGGGGACCCCACCCGTCACGCGGAGCTGGAAGCGCTGCGGGAAGGGAGTCGCCAGGGGCCGCTGGCCGGGGCCATCGTCTATGCCAGCGGGCACCCCTGCCCTATGTGCCTGTCGGCCTTGGTGATGAACGGCATCCAGGCGGTCTACTACGCCTTTGACAACGACGATGCCGCCCCCTTCGGCTATGACAGCCGCGCGGCCTACGCGGCCCTGCGACTGCCCCTGTGCCCGCCGCCCCTGCCCCTCATCAAGCTGGCGAGCCCCATCGCGGCCGAAACCCTCTACGGTCCCCTGCCCCATGCATAAGCGCCTCCTCCCCCCGGGCAGCGGCGCCTTGCTGGTGCTGGTGATCCTCATCGCCCTCAACCTGCGCCCCTTCCTCACCGCCATCGGCCCCCTGGCCCCTCGCATCGACGCGAGGCTGGCCCTGGGGGTGGATACCCTGGCCTGGGTCACCCTGCTGCCCCTCTGGCTTATCGGGGTCGGCGTGCTGCTCACCCCGGCGCTCCTGGGTCGCACGGGCCCGCGCCCCCTGCTCGGGACGGCCCTGCTGCTGCTTGCCCTTGGCAGCGCCCTGCGCGTCGATCTGGCGAGCGGCGCCCTGCTCATCGCCAGCGCCGCCCTGTGCGGGCTGGGCTCAGCCCTGGTGCAGGGGGTGCTGCCCGGCCTCATCAAGGAGGGGTTCGCCCAAAAGGTGCCTCTGGTGATGGGGATCTTCTCCGCCTGCATGATGGGGGGCGGGGCGCTCGGGGCCGTGCTCACCCCGCGCCTTGCCGAGTATCTGGACTGGTCTCGGGCGCTGGCGCTCTGGGGCCTGCCGGTGCTGCTGGCCCTCGGCTGGCTGGCCTGGCGGGTGCCCCTGCCCGCCCCGGCCAGCACGCCCGCCCCCACCGGGGAGCAGCGGCTGCTCCCCCTGCCCCGTACCTGGCTGCTCATCGCCTGTTTTGGCATCATCAACAGCGGCTACGGCATCGTCGTGGCCTGGTTGGCCCCGGCCTACATGGCGGCGGGCTGGAGCGCCCAGCAAGGGGGCGAGCTGGTGGCCTGGCTCGCCCTGGCCCAGACCGCGAGCGGCCTTGGCCTGCCTCTGCTGGCAGCCGGTCGGCTGGACCGCCGCCCCTGGATGGCGCTGGCCATCGCCATGCAGCTGGCGGGCTTTGGCGGCCTCTGGCTCGCTCCCCAGACCGCCCCCCTGCTCTGGTGTTTGCTGTGCGGCGCCGGGCTTGGGGGGAGCTTCTCCCTCATCATGGTGATTGCGCTGGATCACCTGCCCGACCCGCGCCGGGCGGGCGCCCTCTGCGCCCTGATGCAGGGGGTCGGCTTCATGGTGGCGGCTACCGGCCCCTGGGTGGCGGCCCGCCTGCACCATGCAAGCGGTGACTTCGCCGCCGCCTGGCAGTGGCAGCTCGGCGCCCTGGTCCTGATGAGCCTGCTGGTGGTGCGTCTCAACCCGCGCCACTACCCAAGGGCCATGGGCCTGCCCCCGGAGCAGGCCATGGCTGTGCAGACGGCAGGCCACAAGCCTGCCTGATCCGGCGAGCACCGGCCTTGGGGGCCAGAAAGCGCAACACCGGCCTTGGCCGGTGTTGTTCATCAGGGTGCGGGAAGGCCTGGCGCTCAGCGCCCCTTCTTCTGGCGCCCGCCCTGCCCTGGCCGCGGTTTGCCCGGGGCGGGTTTGCCCCCCTTGCCGGGCGCGCTTTTACCTGCCCCCCCTTTGCTGGCAGCCCCTTTGCCCGCCCCGCCCTTGCCTGCGGGGCTCTTCTTCTCGAAGGCCTCGGGACCCGGCACATTGGGCCGCCCGCCAATCTCGTGATCGTCGCTGCGCCGCGGCTTCTTGCCCTGGGCCGGGGTGCCGGCCGCAGACGCCTTGGGCTTGGCAACCTGAGCCCCCTTGGCCGGTTTCGCCTCGGAGGAGGAGTCCTCAATCAGCTTGAACAGCTCGATCAGCTCGTCGTCGGTGAGATCGCGCCACTCCCCCACCGGCAGCCCCTTGAGGCTGACGTTCATGATGCGGATGCGCTCGAGCTTGGTCACCTCGAAGCCGAAGTGCTCGCACATGCGGCGGATCTGGCGGTTGAGCCCCTGCACCAGGGTGATGCGAAACACGAAGGGCGCCTCTCGCTTCACCTTGCACTTCTTGGTGACGGTGCCGAGGATGGGCACCCCTGCCGCCATGCCCCGGACGAACTCGTCGGTCACCGGCTTGTCCACGGTCACCAGGTACTCTTTCTCGTGATCGTTGCCCGCCCGCAGGATCTTGTTCACCAGATCCCCGTGGTTGGTGAGGAAGATGAGCCCCTGGGAGTCCTTGTCGAGGCGCCCTATGGGGAAGATGCGGGTGCTGTGGTTGACGAAGTCGACGATGTTGTCCTTCTCCCCCGCCTCCGTGGTGCTGACGATGCCCACCGGCTTGTTGAGGGCGATGAAGACCAGGCTGTCGGCTTCGCGCGGCTCGATCACCTGGCCGTTGACCTTGACCAGATCCCCGGCAAACACCTGATCCCCCACTCCGGCCCGCTTGCCGTTGATGAAGACGTTGCCCTGCTCGATGAAACGATCGGCCTCACGACGGGAGCAGATGCCGCTCTCGCTGATGTATTTGTTCAGGCGCATGGATTCATCGGCCAGCATGGGTCACCTCCCGGGTCGGATGGGCCTTGAGAATGGCTGGCTGGATCAGCCGCGCTGTGGTCGGGTTCGTCTGCATACAACTCCATGAAATAAGGGCCTGCGCCCTGCATGTTCGGCAAAAAACGCCGCTACAGTAGCACATTGCACGGGCCCGCGCCCGGCCCCGTCGCACCCTGGCCGCGGGCTCACAGGGGGTGCAGCCCCTGATGCAGCAGCAGGCCCCCCATTATCCAGCGTGCGGTGACGCCGCGGCCCTGATTGGGCTGCACCGCGCACTCCCCGCCTCTTTTCACTTCATGGTGCTCACTTCATGGGCCGGGCCCCCGCCGCCGAAGATAGGGTGCGGCCTTCGGCAGATAGCCAGATGATCTAACGCTTGATATTTATCCAGCAAAAATGCATAAAAAGATTTTGGTCATCGCGAATTATCTGCTCTGACCCGCCGACGACGGGAAATGACACCCCCATCGGGGCGCAACAACGGGCCCCTGGAGCCCCGCGAACCCTGAAGACGGGCATGATCCCCTCTCTGGCAGGACGCCACTTTCATCATTCACGACAGGAGTTAAAGATGAGTCATTCCCTCTCCCAGGAGGCCTTCCTGGCCCAGGTCGCCAGCCGCAACCCTCACCAGCCCGAGTTCATCCAGGCCGTGAGCGAGGTGATCGCCTCCATCTGGCCCTATGTGGAGCGCCACCCCCGTTACCTGCAACACGGCCTGCTGGAGCGACTGGTGGAACCCGAGCGCCTGGTGCAGTTTCGGGTGAGCTGGGTGGATGACCAGGGTCGGGTGCAGGTGAATCGCGGCTACCGGGTGCAGCACAGCTCCGCCATCGGCCCCTTCAAGGGTGGCATGCGCTTCCACCCCTCGGTGGATCTCTCTGTGCTGAAATTCCTCGCCTTCGAGCAGACCTTCAAGAACGCCCTCACCACCCTGCCCATGGGCGGCGGCAAGGGGGGCAGCGATTTCGATCCCAAGGGCAAGAGCGAAGGAGAAGTGATGCGCTTCTGCCAGGCCCTGATGCTGGAGCTCTATCGCCACCTGGGGGCCAACACCGACGTGCCGGCAGGCGACATCGGGGTGGGCGGGCGCGAGGTGAGCTACATGGCGGGCATGATGAAGAAGCTCACCAACAGCGCCGAGTGCGTCTTCACCGGCAAGGGACTCTCCTTTGGCGGCAGCCTCATTCGTCCGGAAGCCACCGGCTACGGCCTGCTCTACTTTGTCGAAGCCATGCTGGCCCATCGCGGCCAGTCCCTCGATGGCCTGCGGGTCTCGGTGTCGGGCTCGGGCAACGTGGCCCAATACGCCATCGAGAAGGCGATGGCCCTCGGCGCCCGCGTCATCACCGCCTCCGACTCCGGCGGCACCGTCTATGATCCGGACGGCTTCACCCCCGAGAAACTGGTCCGCCTGATGGCGCTTAAAAACGAGCAGCGCAAGCGGGTCGCCGATTACGCCCATGAGCTCGGGCTCGAGTTCTTCAGCGGCCGCACCCCCTGGCACCTGGCGACCGACGTCGCCCTCCCCTGCGCCACCCAGAACGAGCTGGATGCCGAAGATGCGGCGCAGCTTATTGCCAACGGCGTGCAGCTGGTGGCCGAGGGGGCCAACATGCCCTCCAGCGCCGCCGCCATCCGTCTCTTCCACGAAGCAAAGGTGCTGTTCGCCCCGGGCAAGGCGGCCAACGCCGGCGGGGTTGCCACCTCGGGCCTCGAGATGAGCCAGAATGCCCAGCGCCTCTCCTGGACCAGGGAAGAGGTGGACGCCCGCCTCAAGGGGATCATGACCAGCATCCACGCCACCTGTGTCCGTTACGGTCAGGATGCTGACCATGTGAACTACGAAAGCGGCGCCAATATTGCCGGCTTCGTCAAGGTGGCCGACGCCATGCTGGCGCAAGGGGTCTGCTGAGCGCCTTGGCCCGGAGCTTCACCCTCAACACAACGGCAGCCCTCGGGCTGCCGTTGTGTTTGGTGCCTGGCGCGACTTCACACTCTCTTCACCCAGGCATGAAAGTCTCCCATCCGTTCCATCTCGCTGACGAGGATAACAAGATGACGATGAAAATAGGTGCCCTGCTGATCCTGGCCGGGCTCGGCTGTTTTGTGGCATTCAACCTGCTGGGCTCCACCCTCGATGCCCAGGGCTTCCTGCACGAGCCCTTTGCCCTGCTTCCCCTGGGCTATCTGCTGCTCTTCACCGGCATGGTGCTCACCGTGATCCCTCTGCTGCGCAAGGGGCGCTCCAGGGAACAATGACACAAACCGCAAGGTACCAGGAGCTCAGCAATAACGGCTGATCTCGATGAGGTTCTGATCCGGGTCCAGACAATAGACCGATTCGATGGGGCCACAGGCACCGCTTTTCATCACAGGCCCCTCCACTATCTCGACTCCTTGGCTCGCCAGTTGGGCCATCACCTGATCCAGGGGCCAGCGGGTGATGAGGCAGAGATCCCCCGACCCCACCTGCGCCCGGTTGCGCACCTCCTCCCCCAGCAACTGCAAATTGATCTTCTGGTTGCCAAAGCGCAGCGCCCGGCGTCCCGCCCCGAAGGTGATGGGCTCCATCTTGAAGGCGCCGCTGTAAAACGCCACCGTCCGCTCAATGTCGCTGACCGTCAATACCAGATGGTCGATATGGCTGATCATGGTCTCTCCCTGTCATGGTGATTGCCGCACCATCATACCCGCCCGCCTCAATAGAAACTGTGGCATGGTGCACAGGGGGGATAACCACTTATTTTGACTAGGTAAATACCTTAACGCACGGCGGCGCACGCCTTGTCACGCTGGGCCAGCAGGGCTTCGTCGTCGCTCTCCATGGCCGCCAGAATGGCCTGATTGCAGGCCCGCTCCGCGAGCTTACCCGGGCTCTGCTGGGCATCGGCGATCTCCGCGATCATGGGGCGATAGCCGATGGCGGCCGAGCAGTACATGGTGCGGTACTTGGGAAGCTGCCAACTGCTGTCGTCTTGCCGTGTCAGGTCATCGCACAGTTTGCCAAACAGTGCCTGCGCCTTGACTGTGCACTGACTGAAGCGCCGCACATCTTGCTCGTAGGGACGGCAGACACTTTGCTGTTTTATCTGCCAGAGCTGGAAAGAGAAGGGAACCTGCTCTCCCTCATAGGGCACTACCAGCGTTTTTAGCTCGGTGCCATAGATATCCGTCACCTGCTGCTGCACCAGATTGAGATAAGCCGAAAAAAGATAAGATATTGGATCCATCACTACCTCCCTGTGGTTCGCCTTCTCTATCTTCGCCGCCCATGGCTAGATAGATCTTCAAATGGGCAAAATTAGATAACAGCTTACTGATTTAGCTAAAAAAAATGATACCCTGCCTACTCCCCTTATGCACAAGATTCAAGGTCAGTCACCATGCAGCAATGTGGTATTTATGAACAACTCATCACACAACTGTTGGCATCAAGACTAGATCGATCGCATTTCTACATCGGGGAACGACAACTGGAGTCTGCGGAGGCCGCAGTCTGGTTATCACGATTCCTAACTCGTGTGTTGGAATATGCAGTAGGCTCGGTCACTGGCGATGACCCATTACAACGGCAGATTGAGCTGGCTAACCAGTTATTGCTTTGGCTAAAAGATCGCATACAAGACCCAGACTTTATTGGCGAGAACCTTATCGACAGTCAGGGAAAAATACTGACCGCGCTCTACCAGTTGGATAACCCCATCTCTGCCAATTTAAAGCAATATGCCGAAGATATTTTTCCTCTGACCGGTCTAACGCAAAGTGAGCTGTTCTGCGGCAGCAATGCGGGTTTGTCGATGGAGTCAGAGATTAAACGGGAGATATTATCGGCAGATAGCATCTGCTGGCTGGTTTCATTTATCAAGTGGGCAGGCATCCGTATTTTCCGTCATGAGCTGGAAGAGTTCACTCGCAGCGGCCGCCGATTAAAAATAATTACCACCTCTTATATGGGGGCGACCGACGCTAAGGCAGTTGAATTTTTAGCCAGCCTCCCAAATACCGAAGTCAAACTCAGCTATAACACCCAGCGCGAGCGGTTGCATGCCAAGAGTTATCTCTTTTGCCGAAATACCGGCTTTCATACCGGCTATATAGGTTCATCCAATCTCTCTCATTCTGCCCTCACCAGTGGCTTGGAGTGGAACCTAAAAATCACCTCACAAGAGATCCCTCATATTATCGAGAAATCCCTGAGTACCTTTGAAACCTATTGGGAATCCGATGATTTTGAGCTGTTTGATGGCAAGCTCGAAAGCCGTACAAAATTGCAGCATGCACTGCAAGAGGCCCGTGGGGATGGGGACAGAAATAACCCGGCCTATTTCTTTGATATCGCGCCGTTTCCCCATCAACTGGAGATCCTTGAACAATTGGCGATGGAGCGCACTTTACACCAGCGCTTTCGTAACTTGGTGGTTGCGGCCACCGGTACAGGGAAAACCCTGATCTCCGCCTTTGATTTTGCGCGTTTTCTGAAAACCAAACCCGATGCCAAGTTTCTGTTTGTCGCCCACAAAGAGGAGATCTTGCGCCAAGCATTAGCCTCGTACCGCGGAGTGCTCAAGCAATCCAATTTTGGCGAACTCTTGGTCGGCGGCGCCGTGCCAACCCACTACCGTCAGCTGTTTGCCTCGGTGCAATCCTTGAATAACCAGCTGGCTAATTTACGTCTTAGCCAAGACTATTTCGATTACATCGTCATTGATGAGGTTCATCATATTGCGGCGGCCAGTTATCGCGGTCTGCTCTCCGCCTTTGAACCTCAGGTTCTGTTGGGATTAACCGCAACGCCAGAGCGCCATGATGGCGGTGATATTCTTGCCGACTTTTGTGGTGTCATCGCAGCAGAAATCCGCTTGCCCGAGGCCATCAATCGTCGCCATCTCTGTCCATTCCAATATTTTGGTATTGATGATGATACTGACTTGCGCCAAGTGACTTGGAAAAATGGCCGTTATGACATCACTGAGCTCACCAATATCTATACCCACAATCAGCAGCGGGTACAGAAGATAGTCCAGAGCCTCAATGAGATCGTCACCGATATTACCAAGATCAAAGCACTGGCATTTTGTGTGAGCCGTGAACATGCCGACTTTATGTGCAAAGCATTTTTATTGAAGGGCATCAAGGCTGACATCCTCACTAGCGATAACCAAGACGAGCGACATAGTAAGCAACAAGATTTGCGTACCGGCGTTATCAATATTCTCTGCGTGGTGGACATCTTCAACGAAGGGGTTGATATCCCGGAAGTCGATACCTTGCTGTTTTTACGACCAACGGAAAGCCTCACCATCTTCTTGCAGCAATTGGGACGTGGCCTGCGGCTGGCGAGCGATAAAGAGTGCTGCACCGTATTGGACTTTGTTGGGAATGCCCGTGCGGAGTATGACTTTGCCCAGAAATTCCGGGCACTGGTGGGTAAAACCAATAAGGCGATCAGCCACGAGATCAAGCAGGGCTTCCCTCACGCCCCCTTGGGCTGCCGCATCGAGCTCTCAAAACAGACCCAAGAGTTAATTCTGAGCAATATCAAAAAGGCGACTCTCAATACCTCGCGCCTCATGGGCCTGATCCGCCGTTTCTCACAGGATTGCGATTTACCGCTGACACTGGCGAATTTTCTGAAGTTCTACCCTCATATCAGCCTTGAGGAGATCTACAAGCGCGGCAATTGGAGCGCCTTGGTCAAACAGGCCCACAACCATACCGTTTCTGAAATGAGCGATGAGAAGCTGTCGACCCTCTACACCCGGGCCATCAAAACCCGGCTATTGGGCTGCGATGCGCTCCATTACTTGAACTTCTTACAAACCTTGGTGGAAAGCGCCTTTACCTTAACGGCTGAACACGATGAGCGGATGGCCTTAATGTGCCATTACGACTTCTGGCAACAGAGCGGCCCCAACGCAGGCTTTAGAACGTTGGCGCACAGCCTGAAACAACTCAATCAACCTGAGTTGAGGGCCGAGCTGGCAGATCTGTTGCCCATGCTGATCAACCGGGTGCAACACGAGCAACTGGCCATGCCTGACCTTCCCGGCAATCCACTGCAACTGCATGCCCGTTATGCCAGAGAGCAGGTGCTGGTTGGCTTTGGGGCAACCACCTTCACGCAACAGCCCTCGGCTCGCGAAGGGGTATATGTCATCGCAGAGCACAATATCGAGTTGCTGTTCGTGACCTTGAACAAAACGGAGCAGCACTTCTCCCCCACCACCCGTTATCACGACTACGCCATCAACGAGTCGCTGTTCCATTGGCAGAGCCAAAACAGCGCTCGCCCAGAGCGAGGTAAGGGGCTGAGTTACATAAACCACAGAGCAGAAGGTAAGCGTTTGTTTCTGTTCGTTCGTGAGCAGAGCAAAGATGAATTTGGCCGCACCCTTGGCTTTGTGAACTTCGGTGAGGTGGAGTACATCTCCCACAGCGGTAGCCAACCGATGAACATTAAATGGCGTCTCACTACTCCGATGCCGCCTTTTATGTGGAAAGAAGCGGCCAAATTGGCAGTTGGCTGAGCGACCTATCACAACAAGGCCCACCCACGGCGGGCCGCCTTCGTGTGGTCAGCAGGCAATCCGCTCTATGCGGCCACCGCTCAGTTTGAAGAAGGCATCCTGCGGCAGCTCCTGAAGCCAGGTGGTGGTGTAGTCCAGATCCACATAGGCACCGCGCAGCATGGCGCCAAAGAGACCGTGAGAAACCACGATGGCCTGCTCGGCAATGTGCTCGTCCTCAAGCCATTGCCGGGCCCGGCGCTGAATGCCTTCAAAACTCTCGCCATGGGGGGCCCGCAGATACCAGTCCGGCTCCTCCAGATCCAGCTCGGGGTGGGCCGCCAGCAGCTCGGGTACCCGGCGACCCTCCCACTCCCCCATCCCCAGCTCCACCAGCCGCTCGTCCCAGATGATGCGCTCCTGGTCCAAGCCAAGCTGCTGACACACCCGCTCCGCCGTCTGCCGTGCCCGGCCGAGGGGGCTAGCGTAGATCGTCCAGTCGGTGGGCTCGGTCAGGAGGTCGGCCAGGCGGGCCCCCATGGCGAGGGCCTGGGCTTCGCCCCTGTGGGTCAGCTCGGAGTTGCACCGCCCCTGCAACCGCAATTCGGCGTTGTAACGGGTCTGGCCGTGGCGCAGCAAATAAAGGGTTCGAGACATGGTTTCTCCAGCAGAGTCAACGAGATAAGAAAACAGGGGGAAGATGATAACAGATGTACCGGGTCAACCAAGACCCGGAGGATGCAGACTTGTGCTGACTCCTTGAGCGCCTGGTCTGCGGCGATCGTGAAAGGACGACAGGGGCTGCGAGCCTTTATCGCACAGGCGCCTTGTGCGCATACCACACGCCTTCGCCACGGGCCCGCCAGCGCCGTGGCAAGCGCCCCATGCCCCCTATCTTGTTGTTCAGACAGGATAAAATGAGGATGTGCCGGTTTATCGGTCACAGGATGGCGGCCAATGCCAGAAAAGACAGAGTTTTTGCTCTGATCCGGGGGCCATTTTGGTACGTATCTCTGGCTCACGACAGGGACGCCTGGTGTACAATCTGCCACCCGATTTCCCCTGACCCGGCCCAGGCTCAGGCCATGATGTACCCCAGAGTAAATGAACGTGACCCCAACCCACCCCATGCTCGACAGTTATTACAGCCAGGATCTGGTGTTCTTCTCCATCCTGGTGGCGGTGCTCGCCTCCTACACGGCGCTGACCATGACCAGCCGGGTGAGCCAGAGTCGGGGACGGGCCGCCGTGCTCTGGCTAGCGGGGGGAGCCTTCGCCATGGGGCTCGGCATCTGGTCCATGCATTTTATCGGCATGCTCGCCTTCAACCTGCCCATTGCGCTGGGATACGATCTGACCCTCACCGGTCTCTCCCTGGTGGCGGCCATCGGCTCCTCGGCCTTTGCGCTCTGGCTGGTGAGTCGTCCCCAGCTCCCCTGGCACCAGATCCTGTTCGGGGCCGTGCTGATGGGTGCCGGCATCGCCACCATGCACTACATCGGCATGGCGGCCATGAAGATAACGCCCGGCATCCACTACCTGCCTGGGCTCTTCATCCTCTCCATCCTCATCGCGGTATTCGCCTCGGGTGCCGCGCTCTGGATAGCGTTTCGCCTGCGCAACAGCTCGCCTCGCGCCTTCTTCAGCAAGGCCCTCGCCTCCCTGGTGATGGGGGCGGCCATCATCGGCATGCACTACACCGGCATGGCGGCGGCCCAGTTCCCCGCAGAGAGCCTGTGCGGGGCCCTCTACACCGGCCTCAATACCCAGTGGCTGGCAACCGTGGTCATCATAGTGACCCTGGCGGTGTTCGCCATCGCCTTCGTGCTCTCCATGCTGGATGCCCACGCCGCCAGGCTCTCCACCTCCCTGCATCAGGCCCACGACGAGCTGCTCAAGCTGGCGCTCCATGACAGCCTGACCCGGCTGCCGAACCGGCTGCTGTTTGCCGACCGGCTGGAGCAGCGCATCCAGGAGTGTCAGCACAGCCAGCGCAGCTTCTCCCTGCTGTTTCTCGATCTCGACGGCTTCAAGATCATCAACGATGCCCACGGCCACCACACCGGGGATCTGCTGCTGGCCGAGGTGGCCCAGCGCATCACCGGCCTGCTCGGTGCCAGCGACACCGCCTCGCGCTTTGGCGGGGACGAGTTCGTGCTGGCACTGGCGCCGGGGGATGTGAGCCAGACCACGGCCTTTGCCGAGCGGCTGCTGGCCACCCTGGCCCAGCCCTATGAGTGGGAGCACCACAGCCTGCACATCACCGCCAGCATCGGCATTGCCGTCTATCCCCAGGATGGCACCAGCCTGCATGAGCTGACCCTCAACGCCGATGCCGCCATGTATTACGCCAAGGAGCAGGGGCGCAACGACTACTACTACTTCGACAGCGCCATGAACGCCAACGCCCACCAGCAGTTCCTGCTGCACAAGGAGTTGCAACACGCCCTGGAGCGGGGGGAGCTGGCCCTGCACTACCAGCCCAAATACTGTGCCCGCAGCGGCCAGGTGGTCGGCGCCGAGGCCCTGCTGCGCTGGCAGCACCCGATGCATGGTGCCGTCTCGCCGGCCAGCTTCCTGCCGCTGGCGGAGAAGAGCAGGCTCATCATCCCCATCGGCAACTGGGTCATCGACGAGGCGTGCCGCCAGATGAGCGCCTGGCGGGCGGCGGGTCATCACGACTGGAGCGTGGCGGTCAATCTCTCCACCATCCAGCTCGCCAGCCCCGGGTTGCTGGAGGAGGTGCAGGGCGCCCTCGCCCGCCATCGGCTCGAGGCCCGTCACCTGACCCTGGAGATCACCGAATCCACCGCCATGCAGAAGGCCGAGGAGAGCCTCGCCATCCTCAACCGTCTGGCCGAGCTCGGCCTTGGCATCTCCATCGACGACTTCGGCACCGGCTACTCCAGCCTGCTCTACCTCAAGCGCTTCCCCGCCAACGAGCTCAAGATTGACCGGGGCTTTGTCACCACCCTGGAGCGGGGAGGCGACGATGCCACCATCATCGCCGCCATCATCGCCCTGGGTCAGGCCCTGGAGATGCGCATCGTGGCAGAGGGGGTGGAAACCCCGGAGCAGCGCGACCTGCTGACCGAGCTGGGCTGCGACACCTTGCAGGGCTACCTGCTCGGACGCCCCATGACCGGGGAGCAACTGCTTGTCCACTGCGCTCCCGAGACTCCCCAACGGGTGCTGGAAGGTGTGCTTGCCTGACAAGCAGGTGAGGCGCGGCGCCCGTGTCGCCAGGGTCATCACCAGCCCGATTGCGTCCCTTCACGACTCAAGGTAGTCTGCTGCAAGACTCGAATGCTCCTTTATCTTGCCGGGCGCATCGAGCGACCCCCATGGCAGATCACCCGTTCAAAGGAGCCACATCCATGGCCAGATACCAGTTCTTCAGCGTCCCCGCCTCCCGCCGTCAGCAATATACCTATGTCGACATGGCCTCCCCCACCTTCCTCACGGAGAAGGAGGCGCTGCTGACGCAAGGGTTCGAGGTGGAAGAGGATTTCATCGACGCGGCCACTCCCCGCGAGGCGGTGGAGAAGTACAGATCCGGCTTTCTCTACGTGGCTGACGAGATAGGCAAGTCAGACGAGACCTATGCGGCGGCAACGGCCTTGCTGGAGATGGGCAAGAAGATCCTGGGCCGCAAGGCGGGCTGAGCAAGGCGGGACGCCGGGACGATACCCCCGATGGCCCGCGGGCAGTCAGCGTTGGGGGTGCTGGCGGAGCATCTCCACCAGCTCCTCTTCACTGCCGGGTTCATGGGCAAGCTGCAGGCTGGGGGCGGCGCCCCCCATCAGCATATAAACGTGAGTGCTGCAGTGATCGTAGTGATACCACTTACCGTCGATACAGACGTCGGTATAGCATCTCGGGTCCCTCTTGAGTTCCATACGCACATCCTTATGTGTCATTCACCAACCTCACCCTTGACCGTAAAATAAGCGGCCCGAGTCCCCCTTGACCTGGATCAAGGGTGGTGACGGGCAGAAGCGGGCAGTGGCCGGATCTGGCCGGGGCGGGATGTCGCCAGCCCGGATGACAGAGCCCACCAACCGGCCCCAGCCAGGCAACAGCGCAACAAAAACGGCGCCCGAAGGCGCCGTTTTTCATGTCCGTCATTTGACCGACGGGGAACAAGCCGCTGGCTTATTCGTCTTCCAGGTAGGCGTAGCCTTGCAGACCCAGCTCCAGCTCGTCGAGCAGGGCCTTGCGGGTCTCTTCGTCCAGCGCCGGGTGGGAGACGATGCGCTGGTAGTTCTCGCGGATCACGGACGGGTCGATGTTGACGTAACGCAGCAGCTGGTCGACGGTGTCGCCACGCACCACGTTGCGGATGTCCATCTTGCCTTCTTCATCCAGCCACACTTCCGCGCAGTGGGTGTCACCGAACAGGTTGTGCAGATCCCCCAGGATCTCCTGATAGGCACCCACCAGGAAGAAGCCGACATGGCACTCTTCGCCTTCACCGTAGACCGGCATCGGCAGGGTGCTTTCCACACCCAGACCGTCGACGTAGTGCTCCACCTGACCGTCGGAGTCACAGGTGATGTCCATCAGGATGCCGCGGCGGGTGAGCGGACGATCAAGACCGGCCAGCGGCATCACCGGGAACACCTGACCGATACCCCAGGCATCCGGCAGGGACTGGAACAGGGAGAAGTTGGCAAAGCACTTGTCCGCCAGTTTCTCGGAGAGCTCGTCGGCCAGGGCGCGGTGGTTGCGGTTGACTGGGTTCAGCAGCTCCTTGAGCGCCAGACAGGTGTTCTGGTGCAGCATCTCGGCCCAGGCGCGTTGCTCCAGGTTCAAGAGGCCCATGGTGTACTGGGCGTTGACGTCACCGAGATCCGCCACGGAGTCGTGGAAGATCTCCAGCAGGGAGGGATCTTCCCCGCGCAGGTCCAGCCAGCCTTTCCACATGTTCTGCAAAATGGTGGGCGCGTCTTCGTCCGGGGCGCTGATGTCGTTCACCTCCACCCCTTCGGCACCAATGATGTTGGTGACCAGCACGGCGTGGTGCGCAGTCAGGGCACGGCCAGACTCGCTGATGATGGTCGGGTGCGGCAGATCGAACTCGCGGCACACATCGCCGATGCCCCAGACCACGTTGTTGGCGTACTCGGAGAGGCTGTAGTTCGCGGAGCAGTGGCTCTGGGAACGGGTGCCCTCGTAGTCCACACCCAGGCCGCCGCCCACGTCCACCACCTCGACCTTGGCGCCAAGACGGCACAGCTCGGCGTAGAAGCGGCCGCACTCGCGGATGCCGCCCTGGATGTCGCGGATGTTGGCGATCTGGGAGCCCAGGTGGAAGTGCAGCAGTTGCAGGCAGTCCAGCTTGCCGAGGCTGCGCAGACGCTCCACCAGCGCCAGGATCTGGGAGGCGGAGAGGCCGAACTTGGACATGGAACCGCCGCTCGATTCCCACATGCCGGAGCCGGTGGACGCCAGACGGGCGCGTACCCCGATGTTGGGCTTGATGTTGAGACGAGCTGACTCGTCGAGCACCATTTCCAGCTCGGAGGGCTTCTCCACCACGATGTAGACCTTGTGGCCCATCAGGTTGCCCAGGAGGGCGTGGCGGATGTATTCGCGGTCCTTGTAACCGTTGCAGACGATCACGGACCCTTGCTCATGATGATGGGACAGCACGGCCAGCAACTCGGGCTTGGAGCCCGCTTCCAGCCCAAGCCTCGGCTTGTCGCTGTAGGACTGACTGATGGTCTCGATGACGCGGCGCTGCTGGTTTACCTTGATCGGGTAAACGCACAGGTAATCCCCTTCATAGCCTGACTTTTCGATGGCCTGACCGAAGGCGTTGAACAGCGCATCGACCCGGCTCTTGAGGATGTCGGGGAAACGCAGCAACACCGGCGTGGTCAGCCCGGACTGGCGCAGTTGCTCGATGGCCTCGGACAGCACGATCTGAGCCTCGGGGCGAGACTTGTCGGGAGAGACGGTCACATGACCGGCGTCATTGATATTGAAAAAACCCGCACCCCAGTAGGGAACGTTGTAGACCTTCAAGGAGTCCTTGCTGGACCAGTTAGTCATGGGCTATGCCTCGCAAATGAGCGGCCGTGGGCCGCCTTCGTTACCCTCAATCACATCCAGACCATTGATTGCAAAATGCGGCAAGCCAGAGCGGCCTGCTGACGTTGGACCCGCAACGGAGCATGCTCCGCCACATCCTGTTCATTGCACATCGCGGCAAGCCAAGGCTGCCTGGTGGATCTTGGGAAGTAACGAGTCTTGATGTGGGGCTGGTGGCTTTACATCAAGCTCAACGGTATGCGGTAACACCTTGCAGGCGTACCGCGGTACTTTGATGACAATCGGCATCAGCCACGCCGTTTGTTCATCATTCGGCAGCCATCCCGACGGACAGGAGAGGGTTTCAAGGAAGAGAAGGGAAGACGTCAGCACGCATCGTGTTGATGGACGACAACCACTACGACCCGCTCAACGCCAGTGACCGCCCATGACAAGGGAGATGATGAGCCCGAAGCCCACTCGGTCAGCTGAAAGATGAGAGTCCGTTGTTCTCCCTGATACCGGAGCCTAACCGGTATTAAAGAAACCATTCCCCAGCAGTGTCTGTCGTTTCTGCGTGCCTCGCCCTATAGGCGTCATGATCCTGCGGGTCTGGCGGACACGGCCTGCGCAGGGTTGCCCTCGGATCGGCGCGGAGTGTACACACTTACCGCAGCCAGTGACAATAAAAAATCGTGTTAAAAAACGGGTTTTCATCGGGGGGCAAAATCTCGCTGCCAGCAAGGCGGGCTCTGGGATGGCGGGGGATGGGTGTGCGTGGGCGAGGCGATGAAAATAACCAACACGTCACGCTTTTTGGGTCACCCCTTGCCAGCGCTGGGCCGAGGGGAAATTCAGCTTTTTCGCAATTGCTTAACCAGTTTTTATTTTGGAATTCTTATGCAAACTGCCGAGCGATGATCCCTGCCCCTCCCCCTCGATGGCCCTCCTCTCTCCCACAAAATCATCAAAAACTGCGCTGACGCAATAAGCGGCGCCGCCGTCTTGGCCACAATGACTCCTCTTTCGTGACCCGAGGCTTGCCCATGAACACCCTGCTTTCGCGCTTTCTCCACTACCTCACCTTTCATACCCGTTCCGATGCGACCAATCCTGCCTGCCCCAGCAGCGAGGGACAGCGCCTCTTCGCCCGGGCCCTGCGCGACGAAATGACGCGGATGGGGCTGAGCCAGGTCACCCTGGACGAGCATGGCTACCTCACCGCCTGCCTGCCGGGCAACCAGCCGGATGCCCCCGCCATCGGGCTCATCGCCCACATGGACACCGCCGATTACGAGGCCGAGTGCGTCGTTCCCCAGATAGTCGAGAACTATCAGGGGGGCGATATCTGCCTTGGCAAGGGGGACGAGGTGCTGGCCATCCGCCAGTACCGCTTCCTGAAAAACTACCTGGGGCAGGATCTCATCACCACCGACGGCACCACCCTGCTGGGGGCCGACGACAAGGCGGGCATCGCCGAGATCCTCACCGCCGTGGAATACCTGCAGGCTCACCCCGAGATCCCCCGTGGCGATGTCTGGGTCGGCTTTACCCCGGACGAGGAGATAGGGCGCGGTGCCGACCGCTTCCCGCTGGACCGCTTCCCGGCCAAGTGGGCCTACACGGTGGATGGCGGCGAACTCGGCGAGCTCGAATGCGAGAACTTCAACGCCGCCAGCGCCACGGTGCGCATCACAGGCAACAACGTCCACCCCGGCACCGCCAAGGGCAGCATGATCAACAGCCAGACCCTGGCCGCCCGCTTCCATGCCGCCATGCCCGCCGAGCAGACCCCGGAGTGCACTCAGGGGTATGAGGGCTTCTTCCACCTGGCCCGGATGGAGGGCACGGTGGAGGAGACCACCCTGCACTACCTCATCCGCGACTTCGACGATGACTGCTTCGCCGCCCGCAAGGCCCAGCTCAAGGAGCGGGTCGCCTCCCTGCAGCTGGACGCCCCCAGGGCGCGCATCACCCTGGAGATAGCGGACAACTACCGCAACATGCGCAGCCAGATAGCGCCCCATCCCCACATCGTCGAGCTGGCCAAAGCCGCCATGGAGGCCGCCGACGTGGTGCCCAAGATCAAACCCATTCGCGGCGGCACCGATGGCGCCCGGCTCTCCTTCATGGGGCTGCCCTGCCCGAACCTGTTCACCGGCGGCCACAACTTCCACGGCAAGCACGAGTTCATCCCCCTGCAATCCATGGAAAAAGCGGTCGCCACCCTGGTGGCGCTGGTGCGCCTCACCTCTGCCTGGCGGGCAGAGTAAGGGGGCAAGGACGGGGCTCGCCCCGTCATCAAACCGTCACCCAACCGACACACGAAAGGCACGCAGGGGCGTCAAGCTGGGGCAAAATTCAGCGGAGCCTTGCCCATGTTCGACGTCGATACCCTGCTGGGGCAGCACCTGCCCCGCCTCGCCAGCCAGCCCCTCCTCCGTCCCCTGATGAGGCAGGGGCTGAGCTGGTTGCTGCACGAGGAGGCCTTCACCCGCTTTGCCGCGCGCCATCCCCACCTGCGCGGTCTGGACTTCGTCGAGCAGGCCCTCACCGAGCTCCACTTCGACTACCGGGTGAGCGAGGCCGAGCTCGAGCACATTCCCGCCAGCGGCCGGGTCATTCTTGTCGCCAATCACCCCATCGGCTCCCTGGACGGGCTGGCCCTGCTGCGCCTCATCGGGCGCATCCGCCCCGACGTCAAAATAGTGGCCAACCAGGTGCTGGCCCAGCTCGCACCGCTGCGCCCTTTGCTGCTGCCGGTGGACAACCTGGGGGGCAAGACCGACAGGCAGGCCATCCTCGCCATGAACGAACACCTTGCCGCCGACGGGGCCCTGGTTATCTTCCCCGCAGGCGAGGTCTCCCGCCTCGGCCCCAAGGGGGTAAAGGATGGCCCCTGGCAGGCCGGCTTCATCAAGCTGGCCCAGCGCAGCCGAACGACCCTGGTGCCCATTCACCTGGGAGGGCGCAACAGCCTCTGGTTCTATCTCGCCTCCTGGCTCAACAAGCCCGCCTCCGCCCTGCTGCTGGTACGCCAGCTGTTTCGCCAGCAGGGGCGGACGCTCCCGGTCACCATAGGGGCGCGCATTCCCCTCGCCAGTTTTCAGGAGCTGCCGGCCAAGACGGCGGCCCGGCTGGTGCGCGGCCACCTCTACCGAATCGCTCGGGGCAAGGCGGGACGGTTGCAGACCGAGGCCCCCATCGCCCTGCCGGAGGATCGCCGTCTGCTGAAACAGGCCATCGACGGGTGCGAGCTGCTCGGCCAGACCCCGGACGGCCAGCGCATCCTGCTCTATCGCCGCCACGAGCAGAGCCACTCGGTGATCCTGCGTGAGCTGGGGCGCCTGCGGGAGATTGCCTTTCGGGCGGTGGGGGAAGGCTCGGGCAAGCGGCGGGATCTCGATGCCTTCGACGATGACTACCACCACCTCATCCTCTGGGATCCCGCCCGCCTCGACATCATCGGCGCTTACCGTTTCGCCCCGGTGGCCGAACGGCTGGCCAGCAAGGGGCTGGATGGCCTCTACAGCCACACCCTGTTCGGCTTCGAAGAGAAGCTGCTGCCCCGGCTGGAACAGGCCATCGAGCTTGGCCGCAGCTTCATCCAGCCCGCCTACTGGGGCAAGCGGGGGCTCGATTACCTCTGGTTCGGCATCGGGGCCTATCTGGCCCGCTATCCCCAATACCGCTACCTGTTCGGGCCCGTCACCCTCTCCGGCAGCCTGCCGCCGGCGGCCAAGGATCTGCTGGTGAGCTTCTATCGCCAGCACTTCGCCCCCACCCTTGCCCTCGCCCCTTCCCGCCGCCCCTATCCCGCCACGCCGACGCTGTTCGAGGGGCGCGATTACGGGGACGACCTCAAGGTGCTCAAGGCCGGGCTCGACAACCTGGGCTGCGCCATTCCCACCCTCTACAAGCAGTACGCCGAGCTGTGCGAGCCGGGGGGCGTGCAGTTCATGGACTTTGGCATCGACCCGGACTTCAACCACTGCATCGACGGCCTGGTGTGGGTGGACGTGAGCCGCATCAAGCCCCACAAGCGGGCCCGCTATATTGGCCTCCCCGCCGGGGAAGCGCCGGCCACATCTGGCGACCGTTGACCGGGCGCTGCAACGAAAGAGGGAGGCCTGCGCCTCCCTCTTTCACATCATGGGTGATGCCGCCTACTCGGCTGCGGGTTTGCGATCCGCATGGCCGAGATCCCGCTCCGGGGCGATGACATCCCGCACCCGCTGCTTGATCTCCTTGGCCTCGGGGAAGCCCTCGTCGGCCACCCTGTCCCACACCAGCACCCCGTCCACCAGGATGCGAAACTCCCCCTTGCTGGCGGGCACCAGGGCCACCTCTCCCAGTTCGCCGTCGAAGGTGGAGAGCAGCTCCTGGGCGAGCCAGGCGGCCCGCAGCATCCAGCGGCAGAGGGTGCAGTAACGGATTTCGATGCGCGGTTTCGCGAGGGGCAAATGGGTGTCTGTCATGGGGTGACTCCGTGAAAATCGGTCAACCAGTGGCGAGCGATGCGCTGCATGGTGGCCTGGGGCAGTTCGTGAAGGCCCGGGGTGGATGCCTGATGGGCCAGTTGGTGCACCCCTTCGATGATCTCTGCCAGCACGAGGTAGACATATTCGCCGATGACGGCGCCGTGGACGAAGTTGACCGCCTCCCCCCGGTTGAGCAAAAAGATGGTGCTGCCGTCCGGCCGGGTCAGGGCCAGCACATGGGGACACACCTCCTCGCTCGGCCAGGGCAGCTGGGCGAGGCTGAAGGCGAATTCGTCGTCGGCGGAGGTGACCGAGGCCAGCATGGCGCCGGGGCGCAGGGCCTGCAGATCGGTGATGTCGAGGGAGCCGTTGCCGGTGGAGCAGATCACCAGCTCGGCGCGGCCCAGGGCCTCGGCCTTGTTCACCAGCTTGAAGCCGTGGGAGAGCGCCTCCACCTGGCGCAGGGCATCCGTCTCCACCAGCTCCAGATGCAGGTTGCGACAGCGCAGTTCCCGGGCGATGCTGCGCCCCACCTTGCCATAGCCGAACAGGGCGGCCTGGCAGACATTGAAGGTACGCCTCAGGGTACGCGCGAGGGACTCCGCGGAGTAGACCACGCTCAGGCCGATCTGGATATCTTCCGCCTGCTTGAGGGGGCTGCGGGCCACCGAGATGACGGGGGCCGCCAGGGACTCCTGTTCGTAGCGCTGATGGCCGTTCTCGGTCATCTCCACCACCCCGATGAAGCGGGCGCCAAAGTGCTCGGCCAGTACCGCCTGGCTCTTGGCAAAGTAGCCGCCGATGTCGAGGATGATGAGCCGCTCGTGAGACATCACCAGAGGGGCAATCTGGGCGATCACCTCACCGGGATCCGAGGTCCAGTGGCGATTGAGGGGCAGCACGGGGTAGTGCTGCTGGGCCCAGGCCAGCGTCGGCCCGTGCACGGACTTGGGTTTGGGCAGGATGGCACCGACCCGGCCCACCCGATCGAGCACCTGGATGAAGTCGGGTCTGTCGGGAAGCAGGTGGGTCACCAGCAGGATGCAGAGATCCCCAAGACATCCCTGTTCGGTGAAATGGCGAAAAAACAGATGCTCAGATCCCTGACTGTGCAACTGTGGCCTCCTTAGCGTGCCGCGGGAAAGCAGGCAAACAGAACCCGGCATAGCCGGGTTCTGTGTGTATCCAGATAATTGAAAATCCTTTTTATCCGAAAGCACCATGGGTCTCAATCTTTATCTGTCCAGACTTTGACAAGCCCATCAATTTCTAAGGTAATAGCCTGTTTTTCATGCAGAAATCAGTAAAGTGACGCCTCTGGCCATACCCACCACAGACTCACTCCGGCACCGACGGCCGCCACCAGGATCAAGACCCCCCAGCGAGAGAGTCCCGGGCGCCCGTGCAGGGCACGTTCCAGCAGCGGCAACAGCCAGACCGGCAGCAGCACCAGCAGGGGCACTTCCACGTACTGCCAGGCGAGCATCTGCACGAAGGCGAGTGAAAGCCCCAGGGCAGCCGGGGTCACCTTGACCCCTGCAAAGGCGCCGAGCAGGGCACGGAATCCGGCAAACGCGGCCAGGGCCCCCGTCAGCTGGGCGATGAGCAGGCTGCCATCGATGCCGATGACCAGCGCCAGCCAGATGAAGGCCAGGGCGAAGCCGAGCCCCTCCTCGCTGTCACCACGCCAGCTCGTCCAGCCAGACCAGAGGATGGCGGGCAGCAGGGCCAGCCAGATCCCGGGCTCGCTCGCCAGCACGGAGGCCAGCCCCTGCCACCACACCAGGGCGCCCAGCACCCCGAACAGCGCGAGGGCGATCCCCTTGCTGGTACCCTGGGTCAGGGCGGGTACCAGCAGGGTCAGCGGCAGCCACTGCCACGCCTTGACCGGCAGGCCATAGGCACCGCCCAGCAGGCAACCCACCAGCCAGATCCCCAGGGCGCCCCACAGATAGCCCAGCCGCGGCCAGCGCCACGACAGCAAAGCGGCCCCTAAAGGAGCCGCCAGGGTTTGAAGCAGGAGTGCTGCGCCCATTACTTGCGCACGCCTTCAACGAACAGGTTGATGGTCATCTCGTCAGGGATGTTCGGCACCATGTAGTTCACGCCGAACTCGCTGCGCTTGATGGTGGTGGTGGCGTTGAAGCCGCTGCGGTAGCCGCCCCAGGGATCCTTGCCTTCGCCGATGTGGACCAGGTCGAAGGCCACGTCCTTGGACACGCCGTGCAGGGTCAGGGTGCCCTTGAGTACGCCTTTGTCCTTGGTGCCTTCATAGCCGGTGCTGACGAAGGTCATCTTGGGGTACTGCTTCACGTCCAGGAAGTCGGGGCTGCGCAGGTGCTTGTCGCGGGCCTCGTGGTTGGAATCCACGCTGGCGGCATCGATTTCGAAGCTCGCCTTGGCCGCCGCCGGGTTGGCGTCGTCCATGCTGAAGGTGCCACTGAAGGTGTTGAACCGGCCGACCAGCTCGGAGAAGCCGAGGTGGCCCACCTTGAACTGGACTGTGGTGTGCGCTGCATCGACATCGTAATCGGCAGCCATCAGGGGAGCCGCCATAAACAGGCAAGAGGCCAGCAGGGCCTTGGTCATTTTCATTCCGATCGTTCCTTCATTGGGGGTTCACAACGGTGTCCAAAATGCTAACCTCCTATCGAGAATAGATAATCATCGATTTATTAAAATAATTATCAACCGAGAGTGGAATATGGATCAGATAGCCGCCATGCGCACCTTCATCAAGGTGGTGGAGTGCCAGAGCTTCACCAAGGCCGCCCATCAGCTCGGGATCTCGGTCGCCATGACCTCCAAGCTGATGCAGCAGCTCGAGGAGTCCCTCTCCACCCGGCTGCTGTCGCGCACCACCCGCCAGGTCAACCCCACCGAGGCGGGCCAGTTCTACTACCAGCGCTCCCTGGCCCTGCTGGCGGAGCTGGAAGAGACCCACAGCCAGCTCACCCACAACAACCAGCAGCCCCAGGGCACCCTCAAGCTCTCGGTGCCCATGGATTTCGGCTACCTGCACCTCTCCCCCGCCCTGCCCCTGTTTCGCGAGCGCTACCCGGACTTGAAGCTCGAGATTGAGTACAGCGACCGGCGGGTGGCCCTGGTGGAGGAGGGGTTCGATCTGGCGCTGCGCATCGGCAACCTGCCGGACTCCTCCCTGGTGGCCAAGCCGCTCGCCATGATGAAGATGGTGGTGTGCGCCAGCCCCGACTACCTGGCCCGCCGGGGCAGGCCGAAGACCCCGGAGGATCTCAAGCAGCACGACTGCCTCATCTACACCCTGACCCAGCCGGACTGGGTCTTCAAACGGGATGGAGAGGAGCACAGCATCCGCCCCCAGGGGCCCCTTCGCGCCAACAACGGGGTGGCCCTGACCCGGGCCGCCTGCGACCACCAGGGCATCATCTTGCAGCCCACCTTCATCGTGGGGGATGCGCTGCGCTCGGGGGCGCTGGTCCCCTTGTTGCTGGAGTGGGAGAAGGGGCAGGTGGGGCTCTATGCCCTCTATCCGCACCGCCGTTTCGTGTCGGCCAAGGTGCGCTGCTTCATCGAATTCGTGCAGGAGCGCTATCTGGCGCCCCACTACTGGGACAGGGAGACCTGAGCCCGGGCTCAGGGGGTGGGCATCAGCTCGGCCACCAGCAGGTGATCCTGCTGGCTCATCTGCCAGCGTGGCAGGCGCTGGCGCAAGGCGGCGAGTTCGGCCTCCCCCAGCGCATAGGGCAGGGTGACGTGCAGGCAGTGGCAATCCAGCATGGCCGCCAACTGCATCATCAGGGCGAGGTTCGCCTCGTCGCTCTTGTGCTTGTTGATGCGCTTGCCGAGCTCGTGGCGAAAGTGGGTCTCGGGATCCTGGGTCATCGCCTGCCAGCCGTAACCAAAGAGCGGGATGAAGGCGCTGACGATGCCAAGGGCGGTGAGGGGCCGTTTGGGCGGATGATAGAGGGCGTTGAGATCCAGCAGGATGGGGCTTTGATGGGGCTCACGACTGCCGGATAAAATAGTATTGCTCATTGGATTGCCCTGTTGATTCCTCTAGACTTCGCCGCATATTTGACCTGACATGCCAACGAGGTGCTGATGCTAAGCGATATCGAGATCTCCCGCCAGTCCCCCCGCCTGCCCATCGCCGAGGTGGCAGCACAGCTCGGCATAGCGGCCGCCCATCTCCACCCCCACGGCCATTACAAGGGCAAACTCGACCTCGCGCTGCTCCATCACGCCCCCGCCCGCGAGCCCGGCAAGCTGGTGCTGGTGAGCGCCATCACGCCCACCCCCCTTGGGGAGGGCAAGACGGTCACCACGATCGGCCTCTCCATGGGGCTCAATCACATCGGCCAGCCCAGCATCGCCACCATTCGCCAACCGAGCCTCGGCCCCGTCTTCGGGGTCAAGGGGGGCGCCGCCGGGGGCGGCATGGCCCAGGTGGTGCCGATGGAGGAGATGAACCTGCACCTCACCGGGGATTTTCACGCCCTCACCGCCGCCCACAACCTGGCCTCTGCCGCCCTCGATGCCCGCCTGTTCCATGAACGCAAACTTGGTGACCAGTTCAGCGCCAGAACCGGTCTGGCGCGGCTCGATATCGACCCGGCCAACATCCTCTGGCCCCGCACCCTGGACATGAACGACCGGGCGCTTCGCCACCTCACCCTCGGCCAGGGCGGTGCTGCCGATGGTGTCGAGCGCCCCGATCGCTTCGTCATCACCGCCGCCTCCGAGCTGATGGCCATTCTGGCGCTGGCCAGGGATCTCAAGGACTTGCGCGCGCGTATCGGCCGCATCCAGCTCGCCCTCGACCATCGCGGCAAGCCCATCACCGCCGAGCAGCTGGAAGTGGCGGGGGCCATGACGGTGCTGCTCAAAGACGCCCTCAAGCCCACCCTGATGCAGACCACGGAGCAGACCCCTGTGCTGGTCCACGCCGGCCCCTTTGCCAACATCGCCCACGGCAACTCCTCCGTCATCGCCGATCGCATGGCGCTGGGTCTTGCCGACTATGTGGTGACCGAGGCGGGTTTTGGCTCCGACATGGGGCTGGAGAAGTTCTTCAACATCAAGTATCGCCAGTCCGGCCTCGCCCCCGCCTGCGTGGTGCTGGTGGCCACGGTGCGCGGCCTCAAGGCCAACAGCGGCCTGCTCGACATCCGGCCGGGCCAGCCGCTGCCGGCCAGCCTGCAAGGGGAAGATCTGCCCACCCTGACAGCGGGGTGCGCCAACCTCGCCTGGCATATTCACAACGCCCGCCGTTACGGGGTGCCCGTGGTGGTCGCCATCAACCGCTTCCCCACCGACAGCGATGCCGAGCTGGCCCTGCTGGAGGCGGCGGCGCGCCAGGCCGGTGCCTGTGGCGTCGCCCTCTCCCGGGCCTTCACTGACGGTGGCGCGGGTGCGGCGGATCTGGCTCACGCCGTGGTGGCGGCCTGCAAGCAGCCCAGTGAGGTCAGGCTGCTCTACCCCGATGAGATGAGCCTTGCCGCCAAGCTCGCCACCCTGGTGGAGTGCGGCTATGGCGGCCGGGGCATCACCCTCTCGGACAAGGCGCGCCAGCAACTGGCCAGACTCTCGGCAGAGGGCCAGGATCACCTGCCCGTCTGCATGGCCAAGACGCCGCTCTCCATCAGCCATGACCCGGCCCTCAAGGGCGTGCCGACGGACTTCGAGGTGCCCATCGAGGAGGTGAAACTCTGCGCGGGGGCAGGCTTCGTCTATTCCCTGGCCGGCCCCATCATGACCATGCCGGGCCTGGGCAGTCTGCCGGCCTATCGCCATATAGACATCAACGATGACGGGGAGATTGTCGGCCTGAGCTGACGCGCAGGCTGGCAGCCTGCCCTCCCTGAGCGCCTATGGACATCGACGACGATGGTGAGATAGTCGGGTTGCGCTACATGATCGGATAAGCAGTCTGCCGTCGGCCGATTACGCGGCGCTAATCGGCCCTGACATCAACAGACCCGCCATAAACAACAAGGCCCCGCCAATCGGCGGGGCCTTCTGCGCTGTGCCGGGTGACAGCAAGACTCAGAGGGTGAAGCGCTGGGTCATATGGTGCAGCGAGGTGGCCAGCCTGCTCAGCTCGACGCAGGCCTGGGCGGTCTGCTGCGCCCCCTGGGCATTCTCGTCGGCGGCGGTGTGGATCTTGACGATGCTGCGATTGAGCTCCTCGGTGACCGCGTTCTGCTGCTCGGTGGCGGTGGCGATCAGGGTGTTCATGTCGGTGATCTGGGTGACGGCACCGTTGATGCTGTCGATGCTGCTCCCCGCCTCCCGCGCCAGCTCCACGCTCTCCTGCATCTGCTGACGGCTCAGCTGCATGGCGCTGCCCGCCTCGGCGGTGCGCTCCTGAAGCACCTCGATCATCTTGCTGATCTCGGCGGTGGATGCCTGGGTACGCTGGGCCAGACTGCGCACCTCGTCTGCCACCACCGCAAAGCCACGCCCCTGCTCGCCGGCCCGGGCCGCTTCGATGGCCGCGTTGAGGGCCAGCAGGTTGGTCTGCTCGGCGATGCCGCGAATCACGTCCAGCACCATGCTGATGCTGGCGCTGTCGGTCTCAAGTTGCTGCACCACGCTCCCGGCCTGCTCTATCTGGCGGGAAACCTGCTCTATGCTGCCGATGGCGCTGCGCACCACCTGGTTGCCCTGGGTGGAGGTGCGGGAAGCCTGCTTGGCCGCCCCCATGGCGTCCGTGGTGTTGCGAGCCACCTCATTGACGGTGGACTGCATCTCGTTCATGGCGGTGGCGACCTGAGAGACCTCTCCCTGCTGGCTTGCCATGCCTTTGGCGGACTGCTCGGAGATGGCGCTCACCTCCTCTACCGCGCTGCTGAGCTGACTCACCGAACCGGAGATTTCACTCACCAGCTCCGCCAGAGCCCCCTGCATCCGGTCGATGGCCGACCCCAGCTGGCCCAGCTCGTCGCGGTTGAAGCGGTTGCCGCGGATCCACTCCTGCAGCTCGCCCCGACCGAGATCGCCGCTCGCAATGCGCTGGGCCTGACGGGCCAGCATGATGAGCGGGTCACGGATCTGGCGGGTCAGCACCACGGAGAGGGCGACAACCAGGGCCAGGCCGATCACCAGGGCCAGGGTCACACTCAGCTTGGCGCTGTCAAAGGCGGCGATCACCTCGGCGCGGGAGCCCACGGAGTAGCCGTGGTTGATGCGGATGAGATCCCCCACCGACTTGCTCAGGGTGGTGTAGAGGGTGACCCCCTCCCCCATGAAGAGGTGCCGGGCTTCGGCCATCTGTCCCGAGTCCTGCATCTGCCGGATGCGCTGGTGCAGGGCGACATATCGCTCCCAGTCCGCCTTGACGATGTCAAAGGCGCGGCGCTCCTCCCGATCCTCCGCCCAGATGGTGCCATCGTGGGCCACTATCTGGCGCGCAGCCTCTTGCAGGCTCTTCTCGCTCTCGTTGCGATAGCGGGCCTTCTGCTGGGCATCGTCCGCCACCAGGAAGACATCCAGTTCGTAGCGGCGCAGGGCATTGATGGTCTCGCCGAGGGTGCTGGTGCGCACGACGGCGGGCAGGATACTGTCGGTAAAGCCGATGGCGGCGCGGTTCATCTTGCTGAATTCAAACAGCGAGAAGCCGCCGATAAAGGCCATCATCAGGCCGAGTACGGCAAAGCCGGCGGTAAGTTTTTTGCCTATCGTCATGGTGTTCATGGCATGTCCTGCATGGGGAAAACAAGTGGCATTGCTGGGCGCAGGCCTGGCCTGCGCCTTCACTACCCTCCTTGGCAGCACATCTCGTCCCTGTTGGCGCGCACAAGGGCGGGCCCGGGGGTGTCGGCGTCAACCAGACCGTCCGACAACACGGAGAGCCATAGCGACCGGCACGGTCACAACTTTAGGTATTTTTCAAAAAAAGTGAGGGAAAGGAGACGGGGCCTGTCGGCGACAGGCCCCGGGAGCACTACCCTTTCAGACCACCGAGGAACTCGGCGCGGGTGTCGGGCTGGGTCTTGAAGACGCCGCCCAGGGAGGTGGTGGTGGTGTAGGAGGTGGAGTCCATCACGCCACGGGCCTTCACGCAGAAGTGGGTCGCCTTGATGCTGATGGCCACGTCCCTGGTGCCAAGCAGGGTCTGCAACGCCAGCAGGATCTGCTGGGTCAGCCGCTCCTGTACCTGGGGACGGCGGGCGAAGAACTGCACGATGCGGTTGATCTTTGACAGGCCAATCACCTTGCCGCGGGGAATGTAGGCCACGTGGGCAAAGCCGTCTATGGTGACGAAGTGGTGCTCGCAGGTGCTGGTGAGGCTGATGTCCCGCACCATGATCATCTCGTCCACCTTCATCTTGTTCTCGATCACCGTCACCTTGGGGAAGGTGGCATAGTCGAGGCCGGAGAAGATCTCGTTCACGTACATCTTGGCAATGCGGTGCGGGGTCTCGGCCAGACTGTCGTCGGCCAGATCCAGTCCCAGCGTCTCCATGATGGCGCGCATATGACCTTCGATTTTTTCCTTTTTCTGCTGGCCGCTCAATTCATTGGCCACCAGAGGTGTCTCAAGGCCCTCGGCCTCGAGCGCCGCCCTGACCAACAGGGCTTCCTGGCTTAAGCTCGTCATCGTGTTTCTCTCCCACGCTCAGGGACTGTGCTGGCCTGCGGCATGGTGCCGCGGCGCAATCTTACAGGGCGATTATTGTCATAATTCTGTCTAACTCAAGCCCGGTGCCCGACTTTATGCCAAACCACCCCGTTTTGTCCGCACCGGCCTGCCCATTCGGGGGCAAGGCCATGCCGCCTCTTCCCCAGCCACCATCTCGCACAAGCCTCGCTCTGGTTACCCATCAGGAGGTAATTCAACGGGATAGCGCCCCATAATCCGATCACTCCGGGGCATCTGCCCCCCATTACCGCACCTTCGGCCTGCCCATCGGAGCGGATTTTTGGGATAATCCGCCCCCTACACACCAGAGAGGTCATGATGATGGGATTCGATACCGGTGCACTCCTCCCCTTGGACAAGGCCCTGCAAGGGATGCTGGAACAACTCACCTGCTGCTGCGAGACGGAGCAGTTGCCCCTGCCCCAGGCGCTGGATCGGATCCTGGCCGAGGAGATAAGCTCCCCTCTGTTCGTCCCCCCCTTCGACAACGCCGCCATGGACGGCTATGCCGTGCGCCTGGCGGATCTCGCCGCCGGGGTGCCGCTCCCCGTGGCGGGCAAGGCCTTTGCGGGCCAGCCCTATGAGGGGGAGTGGCCCGCCGGCCACTGCATCCGCATCATGACCGGGGCCCCTGTGCCCCCGGGTGCAGACGCTGTGGTGATGCAGGAAGAAACGCAAGCCGGCGACAACGGGATCACTTTCCTGACCCGCCCCGTTGCTGGCCAGAACATCCGTCGCCGCGGCGAGGATCTGGCGCAGGGCGCCAGGGTGCTCGAGAGCGGCCTGCGCCTGAGCCCCAGGGAGCTTCCGCTGCTCGCCTCCCTTGGCATCGCGAACGTCACGGTGCGCCGTCCCCTCAAGGTCGCCATCTTCAGCACAGGGGACGAGCTCAAGCCTCTGGGCACCCCGCTCCAGCACGGGGACATCTACGACTCCAACCGCTACGGGGTCAAGGCGATGCTCAGCCGCATGGGCTGTGAGTGCCTGGACCTTGGCATCATTCCCGATGATCCGGCGGCCCTGCGCGCCGCCTTCTTGCAGGCCGACCGCGAGGCCGATGCCCTGATCACCACCGGGGGAGTCTCGGTGGGGGAAGCGGACTTCACCAAGCAACTGCTCGAAGAGCTCGGGGAAATTGGCTTCTGGAAGCTCGCCATCAAGCCGGGCAAACCCTTCGCCTTTGGCCGGTTGCCAAACGCCTGGTTCTTCGGTCTGCCGGGCAACCCGGTCTCCGCCATGGTCACCTTCGATCAACTGGTGCAACCGGCTCTGGCCAGGCTGGCCGGTCAGCAGTTTGCACGCCCGCACCCCCTCCAGGCCCTGGCGACAGCGCCGCTCAAGAAGAGCCCGGGGCGCCAGGACTTCCAGCGCGGCATATTGAGTGTGGGCCCGAATGGTCTCGAGGTACGCAGCACCGGCTCCCAGGACTCCGGGGTGTTCAGCTCCCTCTCCCGGGCCAACTGCTACATCGTGCTCGAACAGGAGCGCGGCAAGGTAGCCGCCGGTGAGACGGTCACCGTCGAGCCCTTCTCGGGGCTGCTGCTGTGAGCGAGATCCTGAGCGACGCAGAACTCCTTCGCTACAACCGCCAGATCGTGCTCAAATCCTTCGACTTCGAGGGGCAGGAGGCGCTCAAGCAATCCCGCGTGCTGGTCATCGGCGCCGGGGGCCTAGGCTGCGCCGCCAGCCAGTATCTGGCGGTGGCCGGGGTCGGCCACCTCACCCTGGTGGATTTCGATCGGGTGGAGCTCTCCAATTTGCAGCGCCAGGTGCTGCACAGCGACGAGCGCATCGGCCAGCTCAAGGTGGAGTCCGCGGCGACGTCCCTGCGCGCCCTCACCCCCTGGCTCGAGGTGGAGACCCACGCCGCCCTCGCCGACGAGGCGCTGCTCGATGCCCTGCTGCCAGGCCATCAGCTGGTGCTCGACTGCACCGACAACGTCGCCATCCGTAACCTCCTCAACCAGCGTGCCCGCCAGCACAAGGTGCCCCTGGTCAGCGGCGCCGCCATCCGGCTGGAAGGGCAGCTCTGCAGCTTCACCTGGCAGGACGATGAACCCTGCTACGCCTGTCTCAGCGCCCTCTTTGGCGATCAGGCCCTCACCTGTGTCGAGGCGGGGGTGCTGGCCCCCGTGGTGGGGCTGGTGGGCAGCCTGCAGGCGCTCGAGGCCATCAAGCTGCTGGCGGGCATGGGCAAAAGCTACAGCGGCCGCCTGCTGATGATCGACGGTCTGGGTGGCAGCTTTCGCGAGCTGAAACTGCCCAAGCGCCCCGACTGCCCGGTCTGCTCAAGGCCCTGAGCAGCGCCCACAAAAAAGCCGAACCCCGGGGTTCGGCTTTTTTCATTGGGCTGCGGGTCGTCACAAAGGGCCTAGAAGATCCCCTTCGCCTTGACCTTCTTCATGCTCGCCACCTGGTTCGAGAGATCTTCGATGAGGGGCTCGGCCAGCTCGGACGAGCCAGCCCCCCGGGCGGGCTGGCTGGCCAGGCGCTGGATCAGGCGGTGCTGCTCGCGAATGAGCCGGGACTGCTCCTCCAACTGGCGGGAGAGCAGCTGGATGCTGCCCGCAAGGGGGGCAAGATCCGCCTCTCCCCCCGCCGTCGGCAGCTTGCCCGCGATGGCCTCTGCCAGCAGATCGTGATCGAGCGGGGCCGGCAACCCCTGCTTCAGCTCGTCCCAGAGCCCGGTGGGCTGCTGCTCGCCGATGCGGCTCACAATCTCGTCCACCAGGCTGTCCGGAAGTGGCGCCGCCGCCTGCTGACCCAGACGCTGAACAATTTCATCCGCCAGCCCCTGGTTGTCCCCCTGCCCCAGCTGGGGAGCCAGCCTGGCCACGATTTCATCGATCAGGGTATCGGTCGCCACGGGCGCACTCCCTTCCCCCAGATCGAAGCCGCAACTGGCGAAGACATGGCGCAGGGTCGAGAGGTTCACCTGCTCCGGGCCGAAGGCATTGGCCATCCCCTTGCACAGGCTCGGTGCCAGCACATACAGGAACATGCCGCTGAGGTAGATGTCCTTGTGAAAACGGCTCTTGGAGAAGTCGAACTCCTCCACGTCGTCCTGGATCTTGCGCGCCCGCTGATACCAGCTTTGCAAGATCCCGGCCGCATAGCGATCAGACTCCAGCGCACCCGGATCCATGAAGATGGAGAAGGTCATGCGCTTGAGTTGACTACTCATCGCCGACCTCGGCCATCACGGGCGCCTCACGGTACACCTCTTCCTCTTCCGTGGTGTAGAGGCAGATCTCCCGCGCCAGGGCGGACTGGGCATCGTCCAGCAGCTCCACCCGCTCCCCCAGGGTCGGATAGGCAGCCTTGATGGCATCGACGATCAGGGACGCGCCGCCACCGACCAGATAGATCCGGTTCGGGTTCTTGGCGAACTTTTTCGCCTCGTGGGCCACCTGGGAGCCGAGCTCGTCGATCTTGTTCTGCATCTTCTCGAGGATCTTCGGGATCTGGCTCTCGTCGTTCACCACGTCCCGCACGAAGCTCATGTCGTGGCGGCGCTTGATGAATTCGTTGGCCACCAGATAGCTCGAATCGCTGTCTGCCGCCGCCAGCGCCTTGCGGGTCGCGTCGGTTACCATGGAGACGCCGATCTCGTTGTTGCCATACACATCGGAAACGTCGTCAAACTCGCCGACGATGATCCCCATGTCCAGGGTGGTGCCACCGCAGTCGATCACCAGCGTCTTGGTGAACTCGTTGCAGCCCGAGCCAATCAGGCGGGAGAGCGCCGCCGGCAGGCTTTCCGGCATCACCTCCACGCTGACGATGTTGAACAGCTCACCCTTGTTGAGGCTGATGGCTCGCATCAGGTTGCGGCGCTTCTTCTCGATCTTCTCCTCGTTGCGCTGGCAGTCATCCGGGTTGTAGAACTCAGTGATGGGCAGGGTCACGGTGATGGCCACATCGCAGGGGGTCACGCCGGTCTGCAACAGGGCATGGTGCACGGAGAGCAGGTTGAGATCGTCGTACTGGTACTCCACGTGGGTGGTGGCCAGGGACTTGTCGGAGGTGGCGTCGTAGGTGTACTTGGTGTTGCCTATCTCGTAGTTGTAGATCTTCTTGTCCTTGCGCAAGGCGGCACTCTTCCAATCCTTGCGAAAGGAGTTGGGGGAGATGATGGTCTTGAGCACCTTGTTCTCAATCCAGCTCACCTTGACGTTGGTTGAACCATCGTCGATGGCCATTTTCATTACTTCAGACATGAGGAAATACCTGTTCAATAGGGCAAGATGGGTCCGATTGCCTTGCCATCTGCCACTGGCAAGGCGATCGGACCAATACATACACGGGGGATCAAGGTCAAAAGGCGACAAGTCTAATGGGTTTCTAAAATCCGGTGAAGCAAATGATTGAACCCGGCGGGATCTTCCGCCGGCCAGGCGTGGTGACCATCCGGGGTGTGGATGGTGGCATTGGGCAGGGAGGCGAACTGCTCCACCCGCCGCGCCAGGGGCAGATAGTCGTGACTGGTGGAGATGATGGCCACCGGCTGCCAGAGGGTGCCGAGACGAGCCCGCACCGACCAGCCGGGCAGCGCCTCCAGCAGCGCCTTGTAGGTCTTCTTTTTGTTGCGCACGAAGCGCCCCCGGAAGGTGTGGCGCACCTGGGCGAGATCGGGGCCGGGAAAGAGCTCGCGACCGAGCCACCACGCCAGCGGCCGCATGCCGAACCAGCGCAGCCACTTGAGGCGCATGGCATAGCGCTCCTGCTCCTTTGGCGTCTCCAGCAGAAATTCGCTGAAGCCGTTGACCAGCACCAGCCCCTGCACCTTGTGGGGCAGTTGCAGCGCCAGCTCCAGCGCCACCATGGCACCGAGCGACAACCCCACTACCCAGGCAGGCTCGGGCTGCTCGTCGAGCCAGCGGGCCACATCCGCCGCCAGGGTGGGCACGTCAAAGGGCCCCTCCTGCATGCTCTGGCCGTGGCCGCGCAAGTCGATGGCCACCACCCGGTAGCGCTCGGAAAAACGCTCGATCTGCGCCTGCCAGTCGAGGCTGGAAGAGCCCAGCCCGTGCAGCAAGAGCAGCAAGGGCCCCTCCCCCGCACTGCGCAGGGCCAAGCCATGGGATTTCATTACCTGATTGCGACGCACCCGTCCCCCCTTTCTCGACGCCATGCCGGCCACTCATGGCCAGCCAATTCGTACTCCGGTCCCCCGTCTACCCCTCTCCCACCAGGCTCACCGCCTTGATGTAGGCGTAGAGGCGCATGGCCGGCGTCAGGGCGAGCCGCTGCGCGGAGCGGCTGGTGATCCGGGCCAGCAGTATCTGCTGCCCCAGCGCCAACTGCAACAGGGTCTGCCCCGGTCGCACCTCCCGCACCTCCAGCAGCCGGGTCTCGAGGCAGTTGGAGAGGCTGGAGTGCACGATGGGCTCGGTGGCGATCACCAGATCCCGCGCCGCCACCTTGATCTGCAAGGGGCCTGCTTCATCGGGGGCATGCTCCATGGTCACCATCAGGGTCTGCTCCCCGAGTCGCAGGGTCGCCATCTGCTCGTGCTCGTCGTAGTGGGACAGGGTCGCCGAGAGCATGACCCCGACGTCGTCGCGACTGGCCAGCGACAGGTCGGTGCGGGCGAAGATCTCCTCGGGGGGGCCCTGGGCCTCCACCCGTCCCTCTACCAGCAGCACCAGTCCATCGCAGAGCAGGCTCACCTCCTCCATGGCGTGGCTGACGAAGATCATGGGGATGCCGCTCTCCTGCTGCAAGCCCTTGAGCACGTGGGCCTGATGGATGCGGCTGCGCCTGTCCAGCGCCGAGAAGGGTTCATCCAGCAGCAGCAGATCAGGCTCGGCCAGCAAGGCCCTGGCCAGTGCCACCCGCTGACGCTGACCGCCGGAGAGGCCGTGGGCCGGTTGCCCCAGCAGCTCGGCAAAGCCGAGGCGCGCAGCCAGATCCTCTGGCTGCCAGCGCCCCCTCCCCTTGCGAGCCGCCAGTTGCAGGTTGCCGAGCACGCTCAGGTGGGGGAAGAGACGAGCATCCTGAAACACCAGCCCGATGCGCCGCGCCTCGGGGGGCTGGGCTGCAAGCTCGCGCCCCTGCCAGCGCAGGGCATCGCCCGGGGTCCTGTCGAGCCCGGCGATGATGCGCAGCAGGGTGCTCTTGCCACAGCCCGAAGGACCGAACAGGCCGAGGATGCGGCTGGGGGGCAGTGCCAGATCGCACACCAGGGTGAAGGGGCCGAAATCACGTCTGGCCTTGAGGTAGAGGCTCATCCGAACAGCCTCCGTTGTCGGCGTTGCAGCACGCCGTAGACCAGCACCAGCATCACCAGGGAGAAGCCCATCAGGCAGCCTGCCAGAATATGGGCATTCTGGTAATCCATCGCCTCCACGTGATCAAACAGGGCGATGGAGAGCACCTGGGTCTCCCCGGGAATGTTGCCGCCAATCATCAGCACCACCCCGAACTCCCCCAGGGTGTGGGCAAAGCCCAGCGCTGCCGCCATCACGAAGCTGGGCAACGTCATGGGCAGGATGATGTGAAAGAAGCGCTCAAACGGGCCCATCCCCAGGGTGGCGGCAGCCTCCAGCTCCTTGTTGCCCATGTTGACGAAGGCGGAGGTGAGGGGCTGTACCACGAAGGGGAGCGAATAGATGACGGAGGCGATGAGCAGGCCGAGGAAACTGAAGGCGAGCGGGGCCCCGAAGGTCTCCCGCCACCAGCCACCGAGGCCGTACTCCGGGGAGAAGGCCAGCAGCAGATAGAAACCGAGCACGGTGGGCGGCAGCACCAGCGGCAGGGCCACCATGGCTTCCACCAGAGGGCGCAGCCGGTGCTGGCTGCGAGACAGCCACCAGGCGAGCGGCGGCGACAGCAGCAGCAGGATGGCAGTGGTGCTGGCCGCCAGTTTCAGGGTCAGCCAGACCGCCAGCAGATCCCCTTCACTCATAGGATCCCCTCTCGGGTGTCGATAAAAAACAGGGCGCCGTCATGACGGGCGCCGCCTTGGGACACGTCAGGCACCGGATCTGGCCAGCACGGAGCTGGCCTGCAGACGCCGGGCGCTTACTGCGGCAGGGCGTAACCCGCCGCCTTGATCTGCGCCTGTCCCGGCCCCTTGAGCCAGGCGACCAGGGCATCCACCGCCGCCCCTTTCTTCAGCACCAGGGCCTGCTGCTCGATGGGGGGATAGAAGCTGGCCGGCACCGCCCAGGCTTCGCCGGTCTTGCCCGCCTCCACCAGGTTGGCCCAGGCGACGAAGCCCAGCTTCGCATTGCCGGTGTCGACGAACTGCCAGGTCTGGCTGATGTTGGTGCCGGTCAGCACCCGATACTGCTTGGGATCGATCTTGAGATGAGCCAGGGTCGCCATGGCGGCGGCGCCATAGGGCGCTGTCTTGGGATTGGCGATGGCCAGCTCCCCCTGCCAGTGGCGCAAGGTGGCCTCGTCAGGAGCAGGTCCCCCCTTCTGCCAGAGGCCGAGCTGACCGATGGCATAGGTGAAGCGTTCGCTCCCCTTGCCTTCCGACTCCAGCTTTTGAGGGGTCGCCACGTCGGCCGAGAGGAAGAGATCGAAGGGCGCACCGTGGGTGATCTGGGTATAGAGCACGCCGGTGGCCGCCGAACTGATGACGACGCTGTGGCCGGTCTTGGCGGTGAACTCCTTGCCGATGCGCTCTATGGTGCCCTTGAAGTTGGCCGCCACCGCCACCTTGACCTCGTCAGCCAGCACAGCACCGCTGTACATGGCGCCGGCGCCCAGCACCAACACGGATACCCATCTCTTCATTCCGTTGCTCCTTATGTTCCGGCACGGCCGGATCGATTGACGCGAGCCCGAGGCTCACTCCCCTTGTTGCCAGCGGGCCAGGGCGGCGTCATCGCTCGCCCTGGCCTCGACCCAGCGTTGCACCCCGTCGGCGGTCAGCTCTTTTTTCCAGAACGGCGCCCGGGTCTTCAAGAAATCCATGATGAAGTGGCAGGCCTCGAAAGCCGCCTCGCGGTGGGCGCTGCTCACCACCACCAGCACGATCTGATCCCCGAGCAGCAGCTCGCCGATGCGGTGAATGAGGGTGCACTCCTGCAGCGGCCAGCGGCTGCGGGCCTCGGCCACTATGTTCGTCAGCGCCTTCTCGGTCATGCCGGGGTAGTGCTCGAGGGCCAGCCCCTTCACATGCTCTCCCTGATTGAAGTCGCGCACCTTGCCGACAAAGCTGACAATCGCGCCGGTGTCCTGCCGGGCAGCGAGGCGGGCATATTCGTCGGCCAGCGAGAAGTCATCCCGCTGCACCAGGATGCGATCGATCATGGTTGCCTCGCTCATCATCAGCCTCCGGTCACCGGCGGGAAGAAGGCGACCTCATCCCCGTCATGGAGGGGGGTATCCAGCGGCACCAGGGTCTGGTTGACCGCCACCAGGAGCTTGCCGGATTCGAGCGCCAGCGCCCACTTGTCACCTCGCTCGCTCAAGGCGGCGCGAAGGACATCGGCACTGACGTAGTCGCAAGGCAGGCTGAGCTCGTCGCAGCCGACCAGCTCACGCACCTGCGCAAAAAACAGAACCTTGATCATGCTTGCTCTCCTTTGGTCGCACCCAGTTGGAAATGACCGGACTTGCCGCCCTTTTTCTCCACCAGACGCACCTGCTCGATCACCATGTCCTTTTGCACCGCCTTGCACATGTCGTAGATGGTCAGGGCCGCCACCGAGGCGGCGGTGAGCGCTTCCATCTCCACCCCGGTCTTGCCCGAGAGCTTGCACAGGGTGCGGATATGGACCCGATTGTGCGCCGCCTGGGGTTCTATCTCTACCTCCACCCGGGTCAGGGCCAGGGGATGGCACAGGGGAATGAGGTCGGCGGTCTTCTTGGCCGCCATGATGCCGGCGATGCGGGCGGTGGCGAACACGTCCCCCTTGTGGTGCTGACCGCTCAGGATCAACGCCAGCGTCTCGGGGGCCATGGTCACGAAAGCCTCGGCGCGGGCCTCGCGTTCGGTCACCTGCTTGTCGGTGACATCCACCATGTGGGCCTCGCCGCTCTGGTTGAGATGGGTCAGGTTCATCTATGCCCCTATCGAAAAATAAGATGGATGATCCGGGTTTACTCCCGGGATCACAGATGGGTCACGAAGTTGCACGGCCGGGTACGGGCGTCGAGCTGATCCCGGATAAGCTGTTCCCAGCCCAGACGGCAGGCGCCGGTGGAGCCGGGCAGGCAGCAGATCAGGGTGCGATTGGCGAGCCCTGCCAGGGCACGGCTCTGCATGGCGGAGCCTTTTATCTCGGCAAACGAGAGCTGGCGGAACATCTCGCCAAAACCCTGCACCGTGCGCTCGAACAGCACGCCGACCGCCTCGGGCACCCGGTTCTGCTCGTTGAAGCCGGTGCCGCCGTTGATGAGCACCACCTGGACTCCCTCGTCGGCAATCCAGTCGCTCACCTGGGCGCGGATGCGAAACAGGTTGTCGGGGCAGAGCGCCCGGTCGGCCAGCACGTGGCCGCTCTGGGTCAGGGCCTCGACCAGATAGTCCCCCGAGCTGTCATCGGCAGCGGTGCGACTGTCGGAAACCGTCAGGACGGCGATCTTGAGAGGGATGAATTCGCTGTGTTTGGGTGCCATTGGGGCCATTCCTGTCAATCATTGACCACGAGAGGATGAGGTGAACGCGCCGCACCGTGGTGCCAGCCATGAAAGGAGCCGGTGGGCGCCGCGTTGCCGGGAAGGGATTCTATCAAAAGATGTCTGGCTGGGGGGCGTCATTGCCCATTAATCTCGAAGGCCGCCGGATCCCGAGGATCCGGCGGCCTTCCCATCAGAAGCCTGGCACCCCTTTCATGTCAGGCAGTTGGTGCGCAATCCCCTTGTGGCAGTCGATGCAGGTGTTGGCCCCGCTTGCCAGGTTGGTGGAGTGCATCTGGGCGGCCCGACGCCCTTGCAGGGAGAAGTCCATGTACTCGAAGTTGTGGCAGTTGCGGCACTCGCGCGAATCCGTCTCCTTCATCCGCTGCCACTCCCGCTCGGCCATCTCCCGCCGGTGGGATTCAAACTTCTCGCGGGTATCCACCTTGCCGGTGATCATGCCCCACAGCTCCTTGGAGGCCTGCACCTTGCGGATGATCTTGTAGGTCCACTCGTGGGGTACGTGGCAATCCGGGCAGCTGGCCCGCACGCCGGAGCGGTTGGCGTAGTGGATGGTGTCGCGGTACTCCACGAACACGTTGTCCTTCATCTCGTGGCAACCGGTGCAGAAGGCCTCGGTGTTGGACGCTTCCATGGCGGTGTTGAACCCGCCCCAGAAGATGACGCCACCGAAGAAGCCCATCAGCAGGATGACCCAGAGGGCCGCCTTCGACGGTGACTTGAAGGTGGTCCACAGACGCTTCACAAAGCCGGGTAATTTCATCTATGGGCTCCTCAGTTCAGCGCTTCAACCGGTTTGAAGGTATTGTTCACCAGCGGCTTGGCGTCCGCTTGCGGCACGTGGCACTGCAGACAGAAGTAGCGGCGCGGAGAGACTTCGCCCAGGGTCATGCCGTCGCGGGTCTCGAAGTGGGTGGGGCTTATCTTGGGGGCCTTCATGGCACTGGCGTTCTTGAAGCTGTGACAGGCCAGGCACTTGTTGACCTTGTTGTCCACTTCATAGTTGCGGGTGTCGTGGGGGATCAGCGGGGGCTGGTGCATGTACTGGCGATCGTAGAGGTCGCCATCCTTGCGAAAGTTCTTCAGAGGGGCCGCGTCGGCATCCGTCACCAGATCCGTGCTTCCCCGCTCCGACTTGATGCCCCCCGTGCTGTTGGTGATCTCGGGGACGGCCGCCATCAAGGAACCCGCCATCAGGCAGGCCAGCATTGCTCCAATCAGCTTCTTCATTATGTGTTCTCCGACGTTTTCTCTGCCTTGACGGCAAAACCTACAGTGATTTCAAAAACTTGCTCCGCGCAGACATCGATGCAACGGCCGCAGTTGGTACACTCCTGAGCCGCAATCAAGGGCCCGTGACCACGCCTGGCACCGTGAACGGGGCCGCGCAGGATGGGACGCTCCGGGCAGACCGTATAACAATCCATGCAGTTGCTGCACCGCTCGCGCCCCGAGGCTGCAATCTTGATGAACCCGACCCGGTTGACCAGGGCATAGAAGGCCCCCACCGGACAGAGGTGGCCGCACCAGCCCCGTTCCACCACAAAAAGGTCGAACAGGAACAGCACCGCCAGCAGGCCCCAGCCCGCCCCCATGCCAAACAGCAGGCCCCGCAGGGTGAGCGACACCGGGTTGACCAGCTCCCACACCAGCACGCCTGTGATGGCCGGCGCCACCAGCACCATGGCCAGCAGCCAGTAGCGGGTAGCGCGGTTGAACTGACCATTGCCCTTGAGCCCGAGCCGCCCCCTGAGCCAGGCGGCGGCATCGGTGACCAGGTTGACCGGACAGACCCAGGAGCAGAACACCCGCCCCCCGACCAGCCAGTAACCCGCGAGCACCAGCCCGGCCCCGAGCCACAGGGTGGGGATGGGCCACTGGCCCGCCGCCACCGACTGCAACAGGGTCAGGGGATCCGTGAGGGGCACCGTCTCCAGCAGCAGGGAGCTGGAGAGGTTGCCCTTGAGGATCCAGATGCCCGCGAGCGGCCCCAGCAGGAACAGCCCCAGCACCCCGAACTGGCAAAGCCGGCGCAGCAGCAGGAAGCGGTGGGCACGCCACCACCCCAGCCTGGCCGTGGCCTCGGCCCCTGGATACCGACTCATAGACCCTCCGGTTTGCGGGTCGGCAGGGTGAGCCTGTCGCCGATGAGCGATTTGCCCGCCTTCGCCTTCTCTTCCCAGCCGAGCCGGTAGTGGTGGCCAATCTCTCCCTTGGCGAGCTGGCGAGGCACCACCTTGATGGCCGCCGCCTCCAGCACGCAGGCGTGCTCGCACTTGCCGCAGCCGGTGCAGAGATCGCTGTGCACCGTGGGCAGGAACATGGCGTGCTTGCCGGTGCGCGGGTTATGTTGCAGCTCCAGGGTAATGGCCTTGTCGATGAGGGGACAGACCCGGTAGCAGACGTCGCAGCGCAGCCCCAGGTAGTTGAGGCAGGTCTCGTGATCGATGAGCACCGCCACTCCCATCCGCGCCTGATCGATGTCGGTCATGGCCCTATCCAGCGCCCCGCTCGGGCAGGCCACCACGCAGGGGATGTCGTCACACATCTCGCACGGGACGGCGCGCGCCTTGAAGTAGGGGGTGCCGGTGGTCACGGGTTCAAACAGCCGGGCGAGCTTGAGGGTGTCGTAGGGGCATGCCTCGACGCAGAGCCCGCAGCGCACGCAGGCGCCGAGAAACTCGGCCTCGTCGAGGGCGGCCGGCGGGCGCAGCGCCTGGGCAGGCAAAGCCTGCACCTGCTGGCGCGCCACGCCGCCGAGCCCCACGCCAAGCAGGCCCACACCGCAGGCCCCCTTGGCCATGTCGGCCAGAAACTGGCGCCGACTACGACTCATCTCGCGCTCCCCCGCCTCAGGCCTTCATGACCTTGACGGCGCACTTCTTGTAATCCGTCTCCTTGGAGAGCGGATCCGTGGCGTCCAGGGTCAGCTTGTTGACCAGCTGGCTCGCATCGAAGAAGGGCATGAACACCAGTCCCTTGGGCGGACGGTTGCGGCCGCGGGTCTCGACCCGGGTCTTCACCTCGCCCCGGCGGGAGGAGACGATCACCTCTTCACCACGGCGCACGCCACGGGCCTTGGCATCTTCCGGGTGCATGAACAGCACCGCATCCGGGAAGGCGCGATAGAGCTCGGGCACGCGACGGGTCATGGTGCCGGTGTGCCAGTGCTCCAGCACGCGACCGGTGGAGAGCCACATGTCGTACTCTTTGTCCGGAGCTTCGGCAGCCGGCTCATAGGGCAGCGCGAAGATCACCGCCTTGCCATCGGGCTTGCCGTAGAAGCGCACCCCCTCCCCCGCTTTCACGTAAGGGTCGAACCCTTCGCGATAGCGCCACAGGGTCTCCTTGCCGTCCACCACCGGCCAGCGCAGGCCACGGGCTTCGTGATACTGATCGAACGGCGCCAGGTCGTGGCCATGGCCGCGACCGAAGGAGGCGTACTCCTCGAACAGCCCCTTCTGGACGTAGAAACCAAAGTGCTCGGCCTCGTCGTTCAGGGCCCCCTTGCTCTGCTCTTTCGGGAACTGGTTCACCTGGCCGTTGGCATAGAGCACGTCGAACAGGGTCTTGCCCTTCACTTCCGGCATCTTGGCAATCAACTCAGCCGGCCACACCTCTTCCACGGTGAAGCGTTTGGAGAATTCCATCAGCTGCCACAGGTCGGACTTGGCCCCTTCCGGTGCCTTCACCTGCTGGTGCCAGAACTGGGTGCGACGTTCGGCGTTGCCATAGGCCCCCTCTTTCTCCACCCACATGGCGGTGGGCAGGATGAGGTCGGCCGCCTGGGCGGTCACGGTCGGATAAGGGTCGGAGACCACGATGAAGTTGGCCGGGTTGCGATAACCGGGCAGCGCCTCTTCGTTCATGTTCGGGCCGGCCTGCATGTTGTTGTTGCACATCACCCAATAGGCGTTGAGCTTGCCGTCTTTCAGCATGCGGTTTTGCAGCACGGCGTGGTAGCCCACCTGCTCCGGGATGGTGCCTTCCGGCAGCTTCCAGATCTTCTCGGCGATGGCGCGGTGTTTGGGATCCGTGACCACCATGTCGGCCGGCAGACGGTGGGCGAAGGTACCCACTTCACGGGCGGTACCACAGGCGGAGGGCTGGCCGGTCAGGGAGAAGGGGCCGGAGCCCGGCTGGGAGATCTTGCCGGTCAGCAGGTGGATGTTGTAGCAGAGGTTGTTGGCCCAGACGCCACGGGTGTGCTGGTTGAAGCCCATGGTCCAGTAGGAGACCACCTTCTTGTCTGGATCCGCATAGATCTGGGCCAGCTTCTCGAGCTTGTCCTTGGGCACGCCGGAGAGCTTGGAGACGGACTCCAGATCGTAATCCGCCACGAACTTGGCGAAGTCCTCGAAGCTCATGGGGGTGGAGTCGCCGCTGTCCGGGTTCTTGGCCTTTTGCTGCAGCGGGTTGGTGGGACGCAGGCCGTAGCCGATGTCGGTCACCCCTTTGCGGAACTGGGTGTGCTTGTTGACGAACTCCCAGTTCACCTTGTCGTTCTGGATGATGTAGTTGGCGATGTAGTTGAGGATCGCCAGATCGGTCTGGGGGGTGAACACCAGTCCGTTGTCCGCCAGCTCGAAGCTGCGGTGCTCGAAGGTTGAGAGCACGTGCACCTGCACATCCTGGTGGGACAGACGGCGATCGGAGATGCGCGACCAGAGGATGGGGTGCATCTCGGCCATGTTGGAGCCCCACAACACGAAGGCGTCGGCCTGCTCGATGTCGTCGTAGCAGCCCATGGGTTCATCCATGCCGAAGGTACGCATGAAGCCCACTACCGCGGAGGCCATGCAGTGACGGGCATTGGGATCCAGGTTGTTGGAGCGCAGGCCTGCCTTCATCAGCTTGGCGGCGGCATAGCCTTCCCAGACGGTCCACTGGCCGGAGCCGAACATGCCGACGGCGGTCGGGCCCTTCTCTTTCAGGGTCGCCTTGAACTTCTCGGCCATGATGTCGAAGGCCTGATCCCAACTGATGGGGGCGAAGTTGCCGTTCTTGTCGAACTTGCCGTTCGTCATGCGCAGCATGGGCTGGGTCAGGCGATCCTCCCCGTACATGATCTTGGAGAGGAAGTAGCCCTTGATGCAGTTCAGGCCACGGTTGACCGGTGCATCGGGATCCCCCTGGGTCGCCACGACGCGGCCAGCCTGGGAGCCCACCAGCACGGAGCAGCCGGTCCCGCAGAAGCGGCACGGCGCCTTGTCCCAGGTGATGGCGGTCTTGTCGGTACTGGTGATCAGGTTCGCCGCCAGAGTGGGGGCACTGACACCGGCCACGGCAGCGGCTGCCGCCACCGCATTGGCCTTCATAAAGTCGCGTCGACTCAGCTTCATGACATATCCTCGCATTGCTTAATCACATCAATGACAGCCATTGTGACGAGCCGCGCTGGCTCAGCTCCATGGCGCTTTATTCCTTTGCTCTGGGCTTTTCGTTCATCGAACGCAGACAACAGACCCGGCATCCCGTGTATTACTCGTGGCGGTCAGCGAACGACTCTTGCGCTTCTGCCACATGACGCCTTATTCCCCATCTTCGGCGTCCATTTCATCGAACTGGTGGTAGATCAGGGCCGCAGAGAGCACCCCGGGCAACCCCTGAATGGTGTCGATGGCCGCCATGATGGGGCGCTGGCTCGGCCCCTCCAGGGTCACCACCAGCTTGCCCTCCTCGCTGACGGCGTGGATCTCGGCCCCGTCCAGGGTCGCAATCCGCTCTGCCAGGGCGTGGCGCAGATCGGGCTGGGTCAGCACCACCAGGCTGGATACATGGAACTCTTCTCGCGTCATATCACCGTTTTCCAACTTGTTCGTCTCTTGGGTCATCGCGAAGCCTCGCCACGAGACAGACCGATGCTGATGCTGCCCACCGGGCAATCCGCCACGCAGGCCCCGCAGCCGTTGCACGACTCGGCATGGATGCTGGGGGTGGGTACGCGCCCCAGCCGGGGGGAAAAGCGGATGGCCTGCTGCTCGCAGCTGTCCTGACAGCGCTGGCAGAACACCTGGGCAGTGGCCAGACAGCCCGCCTCGATATGGGCCACATACTCCCAGGGTGTCTGGGTTGTCGGCCTGAACACCGGCGCCTGGCAGGCGCTGACGCACTCGGTGCAGAAGGTGCACTCGCCGCGGTGAAAATCCACCGTGGGGAAGCCTCCGTCCCCCTTGATCAGGATCTGCTCCGGACAGGCCGCCAGACAGTCGCCGCAACGGGTGCAGCCGGCCACGAACTCGTCCCAGGAGACGGACCAGGGCAACTGGATCCCGGCCTTGGGAGCGCTCAGGCGTCCCCGAAACAGGCCTCTGCGTGACAAGTTGACCCCGTCGGTCATATCGACTCCTCTTTTCGGGGACGGATGCCCCCGCGCGGATCCCGTGACTGGCATTTTCAATACCAATTATAAGCGTGGGTGTATATTGCGGCCCTGACAAGTCAGGGGATATACCACCAGGGAGATAAACAGGGGGGATTCTTGCGCTGGATCAAACCCTTGGCGCAATTAGACACAGCAGGGGCAAGGTAAATTACCCCTATGTGAGGATTGATAATTAATCGAAGGTTATTTGAGGTGCACGGCGGCTGTCAGCCGCCGATGGAGGCCAGGTGGGGGGTCATGCCTGCATTGCCTTCATGGAGGCGATGGGTGGCGGCCTTGCCGGTCAGCGCCTGGCGAATACGCCATTGCAGCGCCTCCTGCTGGCTGTCATCGGTGAGCAGATCCCGCAGTTCCACCCCGTTGTCGCCAAAGAGACACAGGTGCAGCTTGCCCTTGGAGGAGACCCGCAGCCGGTTGCAACCGGCGCAAAAATCCTTGCTGTAGGGCATGATGAGCCCCACCCCGCCCCTCGAGTCCGGATGCGTGAACACCTGGGCAGGGCCATCATCCAGGCCGCGCAGCTGCTGCACCCAGCCGCTCTCTTGCAGGCGCTGCTTGATGAGTTCACCGCTGGTATGGTGGTCGCGAAACAGGGCGTCCATCTCGCCGGTCTGCATCAGTTCGATGAAACGAAGCTCGATAGGTTTGTCCCGGATCCAGGCGAGGAATGTCTCGAGCTGATGATCATTGAGCCCCTTGAGCAGCACGGCGTTGATCTTGACCGACCGGAAACCTGCACTCAGGGCGGCGTCTATCCCCGCCATCACCTCCGCCAGCTTGTTCTCGCCGGTGATCTGGTGGAACTGGCGGGGATCCAGGCTGTCGACGCTGACGTTCAGGGCCGTCAGCCCCGCATCGAACCACTCGCGGGCACGCTCCTTGAGGCGATACCCGTTGGTGGTCATGGCCACCTTCTCGATGCCGGGAGTATTGGCCACGGTCTCGATGATGGCCGTGAAGTCGCGACGCAGGGAGGGCTCGCCTCCGGTCAGACGCACCTTGCGCGTCCCCATGGCCGCAAACCCGGAGACGACGCGACGGATCTCCTCCAGGGAGAGGAAGGACTGGCGCCCCTCACCATCTCCTTTCGGCGGGTGATAGCCGTCCGGCAGACAGTAGGTACAGCGGAAATTGCAGACGTCGGTGACCGACAGACGCAAATAGTAAAAGCGACGGGAAAAACCATCTTCAAGTGGCAACATAAACACCTTTCCAAATACGGGAGGCCAGGGCATTTCTTTCCTGACCCTTTCAGCTCGAACATCGGCTGACGGCGATCTCCCCCTATCTCAATGACTTAGGCAAAATCGCTCGGAGTTCATCTAGTTTTTCGATGCTAGCACAACTTGGAGTACACTCCCATGCTACTTTGTGGGGTCTTTGTGGGTGAAAAGGGAGCCGGTCGGCATGGGAAAATGGTTCAGAGTGCAGTCGGTCAGCAGCGCCATCGGTCGCTCCATGGTGCTGATCCTGTTCATGGCCAGCCTGATCGCCGTGGTGGCCATGGTCACCCTCTTCTATTCGGTTCCCGATGCCAAAGCCATCAACCTGTCGGGATCCCTGCGCATGCAGGCCTACCGCATGGCCTATGAAATCGAGAAGGATCAGGTCGTCCTCGGTCGGCTCGCCCAGTTTGAACAGACCCTTCATGCCCCCGAGCTGCAGGAGACCCAGCGCTGGATCACGCCCGCCTCCCTGCGCCGCACCTATGGTGAAGTCCTGCTGCAATGGCAAGTGATGCGCGAACACATCGAGAATGCCACCCCCAGCCGTTATACCGACAATACGGAACAGTTCGTCGCCGCCATCGATGACTTCGTCAACCAGATGCAGTACCACGTGGAGTTCAAGGTGCGCATGCTGGCCCTGGCAGAGGGGTTGGGTCTACTCGCCATCATCACCATCGCCTGGTGCACGGTGCGCTTCACCCGCCAGCAGGTGGTGGCCCCCCTCAACCAGCTGGTCTATTGCGCACGCCAGATCCAGCGTCAGGAGTTCGATCTCACCCTGCCCCCCCACTGTGAAAACGAGCTGGGAGAGTTGTCGGGGGCGTTCGCGACCATGGCCGACGAGCTTGGCAAACTCTACCGGGAGCTGGAGAGCAAGGTGGAGGAGAAAACGGCCAAACTACAACAGGCCAACGACACCCTCTCCTTCCTCTATTCCACCGCCCAGAAACTGCACGCGGCGCCCCTCAGCCGCCGTACCCTGCAAAAACTGCTGGAGCGGGCCGCCGCCCACCAGCACATCGAGTACATCCGCCTCACCCGCTTCGAGCACAATGCGATGCCGGTCTACATCACAGGGCGAAAGGGGTGGCCGGGGGATCTGGACGCCGTGGTGAGTTTCTACCTGCAGATGGATGACGAGGAGTACGGCCGGCTCGACATGATAAGCGGCCACCCCATCGACGAGCGGCTGATGAAGAACTTCTCCATGTTGCTGGCCCAGGTGCTGCACAAGGATCAGACCCTGCTGCAGCACCAGCGCCTGCTGCTGATGGAAGAGCGCGCCGTCATCGCCCGTGAACTGCACGACTCCCTCGCCCAGGCCCTCTCCTACCTGAAGATCCAGGCCACTCTGCTCAAGCGCTCCTTCGCCAAGGGGGACAGGGCCAAGACCGAGGCAGCCATGGAGCAGATCGACGAGGGACTCAGCAATGCCTATACCCAGTTGCGCGAACTGCTCGGCACCTTCCGCCTCAGCATCGGCGATGCCAACCTGGGTGAAGCCATCGCGGTCATGCTCGAGCAGCTCAAACCCCAGACGCACGCCGACATCAGGCTCCAGTACGGACTGACGGACACCGACCTTGAAGCGGGGCAGCACATCCACATCCTGCAGCTGATCCGTGAGGCAGTGCTCAATGCCATCAAGCATGCCAGCGCGCGGCACATTGACGTTAGCTGTGAGACCCTGGCTGATGGTAACATCCAGGTTCAGATTGCAGACGATGGTGTTGGAATAAGGGGCGCAAGCTCGGCGGTGAATCACTACGGTCTCAGCATCATGAATGAACGCGCCAGCAAATTGCGCGGCCAGTTGACCATCAGTGAACCGCCCTCCGGGGGCACCCGCATACACCTGACCTTTCCCACCAGCCTAACAAGAGACGCCTGATGGACGAGATGAAATACAGTGTTCTGGTCGTGGATGACCACCCCCTGATGCGCAAGGGAATTGTGCAACTGCTGGAGTTGGAAGATAACATCGACGTGGTTGGCGAGGCTTCCAACGGCACCGACGCCGTGGCCATGGCCAAGGAGTCCGAACCGGACCTCATCCTGCTCGACCTCAACATGAAGGGGTTGTCAGGTCTCGATACCCTCAAGGCGCTGCGGGCCGAAGAGGTGACTTCCCGCGTGGTGATCCTGACCGTCTCTGACGCCCGCCAGGATGTGGTTGCCCTGCTCAAGGCAGGCGCGGACGGCTATCTGCTCAAGGACACCGAGCCTGACATGCTGCTGGCCCAGCTGGCTGACGTGATGACCGGCAAGCAGATCCTGAGCGAGCCGCTACGTCCCTATCTCGAGAACATCTACGAGCTGGACCACCTGCAGCAGAAGCTGGAGAGCCTGACCCGACGCGAGATGCAGATCATGCGTGAAATCGCCAAGGGGTTGTCCAACAAGCAGGTCGCCTCCGTGCTCCATATCTCCGAGGGAACCGTCAAGGTCCACGTCAAGAGCCTGCTGAAAAAGCTCGAGGCCCAAAGCCGCGTCGAAGCAGCCGTCATGTACCTGGAACAGCGCAACTGAGGTCCCGGCCTCCTGCCAGCAAGGGGTCACCTTCCGAGCCTCCTTGCTGGCCCCCTCTTCTTTTCCCCAAATGGCGCGGAACCCGGTGCTCTATTGAGTAGATGGATTATTATTTTCATGACATCGCACGGGAAGGAAACATCGACATGACCTTTGAGCAGATAGAGCTGGTCCAGAAAGCCTGGGGCAGGGTGAGCGCCCTGAACAACAGCTATGTCCAGGAGGTGTATGAAGAGCTGTTCAGATTGTCTCCCGAACTCAGGGCCCTCTTCCCCCCACATCAGGAGCTGCCCGTTGCCAAGGTGTCGGACACCCTGAACACCGTCATCACCAGCCTCTCCCAGCTGGATGCACTGGGTTTCATCATTCGCGATCTCGGCAGGCGTCACCAGCGATTCAACGTTCAACCCCACCAATTTGCGCTGCTCAAACAGGCGCTGACCCAGGTACTGGCACGGCGTCTCGGCAGTGGTTTTACCCCGGCACTAGCACAGGCCTGGTCGCAGATGTATGACGAGATAGCCGCCCTGATGCTGGACGGCATGACACAGCACACCGAATTCACCACCTGATCCCCTGGCCTTGGCCTCCAATCGCTGAATGGGTCTGTAACAGGCATTTTGCATGAATCAAATTTGCAATATGCGAAAATAGACTCATTCTGCACACGGGGTATGTTCGGCGCCCTAACACCTCACCTGAATCCCTTTCGCACTACCTTGCCTGCGTTCGTGATACAAAATCACAATAGATTGATTTTAAATGGATATTAAAAATAACCACGGGAAATGGCTCACCCCTTCGCCACGCCACCTCTCTCTGGCACGGTCACTGCATTGTCACATTCAGCAATGACTGATTAGGAGGATGGAACATGAAACTTCAACAACTGGCACTGTTCCCCTTGCCGTCCCACATTCTGCCCGGTGGCAAGCTCCCCCTTCGCCTGTTCGAGCCGCGCCACCTGCAGATGCTCAAGGAGTCCTTCCTCGAGGATCGTGGCTTTGGCATCGTGATGGAAGAGACCACCAGCACGGGCACCTGCGGACGGATTCTCCCGGTCGGAACCCGCGTCAAGGTGACTGATTTTTATACCCTCAACGACGGTTTGCTCGGGATCACCGTGCTCGGCCTTGAACGCTTCTGCATCCACGAGATGGAAACGGATGACGCAGGCCTCAGGCACGCCCAGGTCGAGCCACTGCCCAACTGGCCGAGTGCGGATTCTGATGTCAGCGACAACCAGCTGGTCAGCCGATTGAGAGAGGTCTTTGCACAATACCCGGAACTGGATGAGCTCTACCCGGACAAGCAGTTCGACGATGCAGCCTGGCTCTGCCAACGCTGGCTCGAGATCCTGCCCATGCCGATCTATGAAAAACAGATGTTGATTGCCAAACAGAACAGTGAAGCGGCGCGCCAGTTCTTGCGCCGACTGATCGCACAGTGAGTCAAAGAGTGAGTCAAAGAGTGAGTCAACGGTTGGTTTGCAAAACGCGAATTCTCGGCACTGCATTCTTATAATGAAAAAATGAGAATTGCATTTTGCAATCACGGTAGCGATAAATAACACACAATTCAGCTACAGGCCGCAAATAACAGGTTTTGAAAAGTTGGCACGACTTTTTCATATAAAACCGTACAACCCGATTTATCCCGTGCTCTCTTCAGTATTTGCTGAAGAATTGGTCAACCACCAGGTTGACCATTTTTTTTACCCAAAAGCGGCCGGCATCACCTGCAATGGCGGAGCAGGCAGCTTCGCAGCCTGGCAAGACTGATGGGTTTGGCCAGAAAATCGTTCATGCCCTGGGCAAGGCAGCGGGCCCTGTCCTCCATCATGGCATTGGCCGTCAACGCGACGATGGGCACCTCGTACCCCATGTCCCGCAGGCGCCGGGTCGCCTCCAGCCCATCCATCTGCGGCATCCGCATATCCATCAGGACAAGGTCCGGCTGCTGCTTCGCCACCTGTGCCAGGGCCTCCAGCCCATTGCCTGCCAGCCTCACCCTGCACACCAGCTTCTGCAACATCAGGGATACCACCAGCTGATTGACCGGACTGTCTTCCACCACCAGCACATCCAGCTCCAGTCTGGCGCACTCTTCACTGCCGGGGGCGGCGGCCGGAGCACAGGGAGAGGCCATCCCGGGCAGCTCGAACCAGAAGCAGCTTCCCAGCCCAGGCGTGCTCTGCACGCAAATGTCTCCCCCCATCAGCTGCACCAGCCGCCTGCAGATGGCCAGCCCGAGCCCCGAGCCGGAGAAGCGGCGGGTTGCCGAACTGTCGACCTGATAGAAGGGTTCGAACAGCAACGCCTGATCCTCGGCGGAGATGCCGATCCCCGTGTCGCTGACCATGACCCCCAGCTTTTCCTCCTCCCAGGTCAATGCCAGACGCACGCTGCCGACGGAGGTGAACTTCACGGCATTGCCAAGCAGGTTGCCTATCACCTGGGAGAGGCGGACGGCATCCCCTTGAAGGCGTTCAGGGAGCGTCTCATCCAGATGCCAGTGCAGTGTGATGCCCTTGGCACAGGCCTGTGCCTGCAAGGGCTCCACCAGGGCACGGCACAGCTCGGCTGGCTGAAAGGGTTCACAGTGCAGGGTCAGGGTATGTGACTCTATTTTCGAGAAATCGAGCACGTCGTCGATGATGGTCTGCAACAGATGCGCAGAGTGGGTGGCATGGCCGATGAGGGTCTGTTGCGGAGTGTCGAGCCGGCCGTGCTGCAGCAGATCCAGCATCCCCAGCACGGCGTTCATGGGAGAGCGGATCTCGTGGGTCATCATGGCGAGGAACTGGGATTTGGCACGGTTGGCCGTCTCGGCATCGTCCCGCGCCCGCGCCAGCTCCTGCTCGCGGCGGATCTGGCTGCCTATCTCCCGCGCCGTGCCCCGATAGCCGAGGAAGCGGCCACCGGCATCATGGCAAGGCTCCGCATTGATCTCCATCCAGCAAGGCCCGCCCGCCAGCATCACCTGGGCCCGCATTCCCCGCACCGGCAGATGGTGGGCGATCAGGTGCCGGTAGTGACTCCAGGCCGGGTCCTGCTTGTCGTGGGCAAAATCATAGAGGCTTCTCCCCGTCTGGCGGGCCAGCACTTCCCCCTGATAGCCAGGTGCAGAGACATAGCTGAGCCTGTGCTGGGGGTCGGTCTCCCAGAACCAGTCGGAGGCCATGGCGGCAAAACTGCGAAAACGCTGTTCGCTGGCCTGCAGGGCCAGGGTCTTGAGGTCAACCTGTTCTTGCAGGCGAGCCCGATAGGCGATGTTGACCAGGGCCTGGGAGATGAGCGGGCGACAACGCTGCATCGCCGCCTTGCTCTTGAGATCGAAGGTGCCCGCCACGCCGTGCCGGCAGATGAGCACACCGGAAAACCCCGGTCCCTGCAAGCCTGTCATCATGACGCTGGCCCAGCCTGGCGCCCCCGCCAGCGGCGCCAGCTCAGGCAGTTGGGCGGGATCATAGATGACCAGGGTCTCCCCCTCGATGGCCCTGGAGAAGAGCGGTGTCAGCGACCAGGTCCGGCCTACCTCGTCCGGCTGGGTGCTCAGATGGGTGCTGCCCCCTACGGCCTCCCAGGCAACCACGTCCGCCTGTTCGAATCCGATAAAGGGCTTGAGAGCAAGAATGAGACTCTCCAGTACCTGCTCCAGACTCTGGGCCTGTGCCAGGGTCGCCACCCCGCACAGCAGGGCTTGGGACTCCTCCCGATATCTGGCCTCCCGCTCCCGGCAACGCATCAGCTCCACCAGCGTGGTTTGCAGTTTGTCACCCAGGGTTTCGAGTTCGCTATTGCCTATCATCTTGAATCCAGCACAGTGTCAGCTCTCGAGGAAGATTACGCTCGACACCATGAGGTTGCCGTGTGCCAGCTCACCATGGGGTAATCGTCCCTGTTCACCGAAGGTAAAGGGCGTGATGAAGGGGATCTCACCCAGCCTCTGACTGAATTGACTGACGATGTCCCCCAGCCTGTCCCCTAGTGCCAGCCGACAACCGGCACAAAACACCACCAGGGCGCCAAAGGGGCGCATATTGCTCGCCATGCCATATTCAGGCTCGATATTCACCGCATTCAGGCTGCGCTGCAACAACCCTTCCTGGCTGCTGTACATGAGCAGCAGCCGCTCTCCCAGTCGGGTCTCGGTAAAGAGGCGCAGCCCCTCCCGCGCCGTCACCGCCTCGGGATGGGAGAGCTTGTAGTAGGGCAGGTCATCGAGCATGCCGACCTGACGGGCCAGTGGCGAGAGCGTCGTCTCCCTGAGGATGGGGCCCACCGGCCAGGGCGTCGCACGCTCGGTCCAGCGACCATAGACCCGGGCCGCCGGCTCGTGATCGATGGTCAGCACCTCCCGCCCGTCTATCCCGGTAATGATGCCGCGACACTCGGTGGGTACATAGCCTGAATGAAACTGGAACGCCAGTTGGCAGTCCGGGTAAAGCACCGCCAACACGCACCCTTGTGATCCCTCCCCTTCGTCCCAGCACAGCTGCCACTGCCCGGCCACGCCGTCGTCTGCCGCCGACCCGCCGACGACGGGAACGGTCGCGCCAAACTCGGCGTCGATCCCCGCGAGCACAACCTCCTCCAGCCCCGGGCTGGTGTGCAGCAACACGAGCTGCGGCAGCTCTCCCGGTCGGCCACCATCGGCGATGGCGCGGCGCAGCAATGCCCGCACATCCGGTTGATCCCCCATCTGACCAGCCACGCCATAGGCCCCCTTGTCATCATAAAGGGCGGCGACCGACAGGCTCCAGCCATGCCGACCATGATGGCCATCCTGGGTCAGGATACCGCCGCAGGAGCTGCAACCGATCAGCCGGGTATCGGGAAAACGTGCCTTGAGCGCACGGCGCAGTTCCGCCGCCTCGTGTGCTTGGGTAAAATAGACCAGCAACAACGATGGAACATGGGATGACTGGGCATGCAACCGCTCTGTAACTTGTTGGGCGGCCAGTGGGGTCGTCTCGGCAAGCGAGTGAGCCGTCAGGAAGTTCAACATCGTCTCCTAGGGGTACGGGATGCTGGCATCAAGCAAAAATCATACCCTTATCAAACAATTACCTGGCCATGGAGACTAGAATGGTGCTCACTGGCCTCCCACGGGATCACTGCATGTGGCAGAAAAATATCAATGACTTCGACCGGGTTGTCGCCATCGGCGGCGGGCACGGTATGGGCCGGGTGCTCTCTTCCCTGTCGTTCTTGGGATCCCGGCTGACGGGCATCGTCACCACCACGGATGATGGCGGCTCCACCGGACGCCTGCGCAAAAGCCAGGAGTGCATCGCCTGGGGGGATCTGCGCAACTGCCTCAACCAGCTGGTGACCACCCCCAGCATCGGTAGCCAGCTGTTCGAGCACCGCTTTACCGGCCGCGGCGAGCTCGCGGGCCACAACCTCGGCAACCTGATGCTGCTGGCCCTCGACAACCTCTGCGTGCGCCCCCTGGATGCCATCCGGCTCATCAGCGACATGCTGGAAATTGAACCCAATCTGCTGCCCATGTCCGAGCATCCCACCGATCTGTGCGCCCACACCGTCTGTGGCGATCAGATCCTGGGGGAGGTCTCCATCGATCAGCTCACCACGCCGCCACGGGCCCTGAGCCTGAAACCGGTCGTGCCCGCCACGCGCGAAGCGGTCGAGGCGCTGAGCCAGGCCGACATGATCATCCTGGGGCCAGGCAGCTTCCTCACCTCCATCATGCCTCCTCTGCTACTGCGCGAGATTGCGGAGGCGATCCGCAGCAGCCGCGCCATCGTCGTGTTCATCAGCAATCTGGTGAACGAAGAGGGTCCGGCTGGCCAGTTGTCACTGTCCAGTCAGCATCGTTGGCTGGAAGAGCGGATAGGCAGCGGCCGGATCGATGCCATTCTGGCTCCCGAGGGCCCCCAGGTACCCGAGCTGCAGCACTGCCTCGTTCGGGCCGAGCTGGGTGAAGCGGCCCTCCCCCACCGCCACGACCGCCTCAAGCTGCGGCTGGCACTCGACACCGTGATCCTGAGCAGGCTTGGCGAGCGCGACATGGCGGGCTGATGCCCCTCTGGATCAGTGAAACTGGGCCAGATGGGTGAAGACCTGGGGCAGGGAGTGCTCCAGCTCAGCCAGCAGTCTGCCGGCCTCTTGCTCATCTTCCCGGCGACAGGCGGACTCCAGATCCATCACCTGCTGATAGCTGGGTTTGGCGCCATAGCTGCCACAGGACGATTTCATACTGTGGGCAAGACGCGCCAGGGCTGACCAGTCCCGCTGCTCAAAAAGCGGTCTTAATTGGGCCAACTGCTCGCCTACCTCTTCGACAAACACCGAGATGACGACCGGCATCATCTCGTGACCGATATCATCTGCCAGTTGTCGCAGCACTTTCTGATCCAGCCACTCCATCTTCTCTTCCCTATGATGGTATTCAAACAGACCACAATATAGCGGACCCACAGCCCCGCTGTCATCCGTCCTTCGGGCATGCCCGTATCGCTCCGGATGCTCTTGCGACACCAGAATGTGAGCAGCTTCAAGTTATCGGTATGTCAGCCAGAATGGAGAGAGATAAAGGTTGTCACAAAATTAACATTAAAGTAACAATGCAACCCATGAGAATGATGCGGCTCAGCAACACCTCTCTCATCCCTTTTTGCCTGTATGGCTGCTGCGAAGAACCAGGGTAGACATCTACCCTGGTATTTTTTTATTTCTGGTTCAACAAGTTGGCTGCATTGCCATATTCCAGCTCACCCAGCCTGAACAGGCAGAACTCCCCGGGCACCATCTTCACCCAATTCTCGTTGCCGGTGAGCGGCCGGGTGGCGATCAGGGTCACCACATCGTTCGGCGTGGTTTCACTCTGAAAGTCGATGGCCACATCCTCATCCAGCAGACGGGCTTCGCCAAAGGGAGCCCTGCGCGTCAACCAGTAAAGGTTGTTGCTGCAATAGGTCATCACGAACTCTCCGTCCGACAGCAGCATGTTGAACACCCCGAGCCCGCGCAGCTCGTCGCACAGGGTCGCGAGGTAACGGAACATGGCGGGGAAATTTGCCGGCCGTTTGGGGTACTTGTGCTCCAGCCTGTCGAGCAGCCAGCAGAAGGCGTGCTCGCTGTCGGTGTCGCCTACCGGGCGGTGCCGCCCCGTGGGCAGCCTCTTGTAACCGGTCAACTGGCCATTGTGGGCAAAGGTCCAGTAACGGCCCCACAGTTCGCGGGTAAAGGGGTGGGTGTTTTCCAGGGAGACACACCCCCGGTTCGCCTGCCGGATATGGCTGACCACGGCACGGCTTTTGATGGGCAGTGCCTGGACCAGCTTGGCGATGGGAGACTGGGCACTGGGTTCGGGATCCTTGAAGGTGCGAAAACCCCGCCCCTCATAGAAGGTGATCCCCCAGCCATCCTTGTGGGGACCTGTCTTGCCTCCCCGCAGCATCAGCCCGGTAAAGCTGAAGCAGATGTCGGTCGGCACATTGGCACTCATGCCGAGCAGTTCGCACATATACCATCCACTCCCTGAATATCTTGACTCTGGTTTCGTCAATCAACCGTCACTGCTGGATGAGAGGGGGGATGGTCGCCCATCCCCCCTCTCAATCCCGGATCGTTGATTACTTGGCCATCTCTTTTTCAACCAGCTGGATCAGGATGTGGATCACCTTGATGTGCACTTCCTGGATGCGGTCGGCATAACCGAAGTGCGGCACACGGATCTCCACATCGGCCAGACCAGCCATCTTGCCGCCGTCCTTGCCGGTCAGGGCAATCACCTTCATCCCTTTGGCACGGGCCGCCTCGATGGCTTTGAGGATGTTGCCGGAGTTGCCGCTGGTGGAGATGCCGAGCAGCACGTCACCACGGCGGCCGACGGCCTCCACATAGCGGGAGAAGACATAGTCATAGCCAAAGTCGTTGGAGACGCAGGAGAGGTGGCTGGGATCGGAGATGGCGATGCCGGCATAGCCTGGGCGGTTCTCGCGGTAACGACCGGTCAGCTCCTCGGCAAAGTGCATGGCATCGCAGTGGGAGCCGCCGTTGCCGCAGGAGAGTACCTTGCCTTCCTGCTTGAAGGAGTCGGCGAGCAGCCTGGCCGCCGCCTCGATGTTTTTCAGATTTTGCTCATCTGCCAGGAACGCCTGAAGCACGCTGGCAGCCTCGGTCAACTCGTTGCGGATCAGTTCTTGGTACATGGTTTTTGAAATCTCGTCGTCCAACATAGGGTGGCGGCATTGTCGCACAAGCCAGTCCAATCGTCGCCCCCCGCCCGCCAAGATGGGGCGGGCAGCGCGTTATGCCGATCACAGAGCCAAGGTAACAGGCTTGTAAACAGCTTGATAAGTTTGTGCGTATGAATTACAACAGGGGCCACATCCAACAGGTCAGACCTCTGGATCAGTTAACGCCAATTTCCCAACCTCGGCAATTCATGCAAGGAGCAAACAATGACGACGACCCTCACTCTGCTCGGGGTGATCCTGGTGATCGGCGCCATGGCCTATCGCCGTGCGTCCCTGTTCACCGCCACGCTTGCCACGGCCGCCGCCCTGGTCGCCGGCACCTTCTATGGCCATGTGCCCCTGTTGGTGTGGGCGCTGTTCGCGGTGATAGCCCTGCCCCTCAATCTGGTGGAGTTTCGCCGCAACCAGCTGACCAAGCCGCTGTTCAAGATCTACAAGTCCATCATGCCGAAGATGTCCCGAACCGAGAAGGAAGCCATCGAAGCGGGGACGACCTGGTGGGAAGCGGATCTGTTTGCCGGCAACCCGGACTGGAAGAAGCTGCACGCCATTCCGGTCAGCACGCTGTCTGCCGAAGAGCAGGCCTTCATGGACGGTCCGGTTGAAGAAGTGTGCCGCATGGTCAACGACTGGGAAGTGACCCACGAGCGTGCCGATCTCTCTCCCGAGGTGTGGCAATACCTGAAGGACAACAAGTTCTTCGCCATGATCATCAAGAAGAAATATGGCGGGCTGGAGTTCTCCGCCTACGCCCAGTCCTGCGTGCTGCAAAAGCTGTGCGGCGCCAGCGCCGTGCTCGCCTCCACCGTCGGCGTTCCCAACTCCTTAGGGCCGGGTGAATTGCTGCAACACTACGGTACTGACGAGCAGAAGGATTACTACCTGCCCCGTCTGGCTGTCGGCAAGGAGATCCCCTGTTTCGCCCTGACCAGCCCGGAAGCGGGTTCTGATGCGGGCTCGATTCCCGACTTCGGCATCGTCTGCAAAGGCGAGTGGGAAGGGGAAGAAGTGCTCGGCATGCGCCTGACCTGGAACAAGCGCTACATTACCCTGGCTCCCATCGCCACCGTACTCGGCCTCGCCTTCAAGCTGCGTGACCCTGACCACCTGCTGGGTGAGGAAGAAGAGCTCGGCATCACCTGCGCCCTCATTCCGACCCACATCAAGGGGGTCGACATCGGCCGTCGCCACTTCCCGCTCAACGTGCCGTTCCAGAACGGCCCGACCCACGGCAAGGACGTGTTCGTCCCGCTCGACTTCATCATCGGCGGTCCGGCCATGGCCGGTCAGGGCTGGCGTATGCTGGTGGAGTGTCTCTCCGTCGGTCGCGGCATCACCCTGCCTTCCAACAGCACGGGCGGCGTCAAGATGCTGGCCCTGGCCACCGGTGCCTACAGCCGCATCCGTCGCCAGTTCAAGCTGCCGATTGGCAAGATGGAAGGGATTGAAGAGCCGCTGGCACGCCTGGGTGGCAACGCCTACATCATGGGCGCCGCCGCCAAACTGACGGTCACCGGCATCGATCTCGGTGAAAAACCCTCGGTCATCTCCGCCATCGTCAAGTACCACCTCACCGACCGCGCCCAGAAGTGCATCATCGATGCAATGGACATCCATGGCGGCAAGGCCATCTGCATGGGGCCGAACAACTATCTGGCCCGTGGTTATCAGGGTGCGCCCATCGCCGTGACCGTCGAAGGAGCCAATATCCTGACCCGCAGCATGATCATTTACGGTCAGGGAGCCATCCGTTGCCACCCCTACGTGTTGCCGGAGATGCTGGCCGCCAGCCACCCCGACAAAGAGCAGGCGCTGAAAGATTTCGACAAGGCGATGTTCAGCCACGTGGGCTTTGCCATCAGCAACCTGGTGCGCAGCTTCTGGCTGGGGCTGACCGGTGCCCGCTTCGCCGCCGCGCCCTACAAGGATCAGACCAAGGGCTACTATCAGCAGCTCTCTCGCCTCTCCGCCAACCTGGCCTTCCTGTCAGACATGGCGATGGGCACCCTGGGTGGCGAGCTCAAGCGCAAAGAGCGGGTCTCTGCCCGCCTTGGCGATGTGCTGAGCCAGCTCTATCTGGCCTCCAGCGCCCTCAAACGCTATCAGGATGAAGGACGCCAGCAGGCCGACCTGCCGCTGCTGCACTGGGCACTGCAAGACGCCCTGTTCAAGGCTCAGGAAGCGATCGACGAGTTGCTGCGCAACTTCCCGAATCGCTGGATTGGTCTGGCCCTGCGCGCCATCGTGCTACCCCTTGGTCGCGACCTGAAGCGTCCCTCCGACAAGCTCGACAGCCAGGTGGCCCGCCTGCTCCAGGTGCCAAGTGCCACTCGCAGCCGTCTGGCCGAGGGTCAATATCTGACGCGCGAGGAGGGCAACCCCTTCGGGCTGCTGGAACAGGCGCTGGACGATGTGCTGACCGCAGAGCCGCTGTTTGACAAGGTGTGCAAAGCCGAAGGGAGCAAACGCCCCTTCACCCAGCTCGACAAGGTGGCAGAGGCGGGCCTGAGCCTCGGTGTCATCGACCAGGCCGAAGCGGACCTGCTGCGGAGCGCCGAGGAGAGTCGCCTTCGCATCATCAACGTCGATGACTTCGATCCCGTCGACCTGGTGGCCAACAAGGCACTGTTTGAAGCCTCCGCTTATCACAGGGCAGCTTGATGCCTCTGATGCCAGAACGCCTCCCTTGTGGAGGCGTTTTTCATGAAAGGGCTGGTGGATGGCATTCGATACGAAGAAAGAGAAACCGACTGGATCATATTTTGGATATCAATCCGTTTCCTATATTGAATGAAGCGGTTAAGGTAAGCACAGGATCACACACAGGATTGCATAATGGATGATCAAATCCTGATTATTGATGATGAAGATCTTCCCCAATCAGCACCGCGTCCCGCCGGCTGGAAGGTGATGATAGTGGACGATGAACCCGAAGTGCATCGCATCACCAAAATCACCCTGAACAAGTTTGAATTCGACGGCAAGCCGATCGATTTTCTGCACGCCTACTCTGCGGCTGAAGCCAAAGCCTTGCTCGCCCTCACCCCGGATGTCGCCCTGCTGCTGCTCGACGTCGTCATGGAGGTCGACCATGCCGGTCTCGAGGTGGTCAAGTTCGTGCGCGACGAGCTGCAAAACAAGATGGTGCGCATCGTGCTGCGAACCGGTCAGCCCGGCCAGGCCCCGGAAGATGACGTGGTGACCAACTACGACATCAACGACTACAAGGACAAGACCGAGCTCACCTCCCAGAAACTGCGCACCCTGCTACGCGCCAGCCTGCGCTCTTACCGGGACATCCGAACCCTTGAGAGCAATCGACAGGGGCTGGAGAAGGTCATCGAGGCGTCCAAGGGGATCTTCGAGCAGCGTGCCCTGCGCCAGTTCGTCGAAGGAGCCCAGACCCAGCTCAGCGCCCTGCTCAATCTGGAAGAGTCCCAGATTTACGATGTGAAGCACCTGGCGTATGAGGTGCGGGATCAGGTGCTCGAGCCTCTGCTCAGCGATGGTCCCATGCTGCGCCTCGTCGATGCGCCGGAGATCCTGCGTTGTGCCATGGCCAAGGGGGCCAATGTCTACGATGGCAACCAGATGGTGCTCTATTGCCAGAATGCCCGTCATCACCTGCTGTTCCACATCGAGACCACTCGCCCGCTCAGCCAGATGGATACCGGGCTGCTGAGCCTGTTCACCGAAAACATCATAGTGGCGCTGGAGAATATCCGGCTCAACGAGGTGATCGGTGACAACCAGCGAGAGATCATCTATCGCATCGGCGAACTGGTGGAGAGCCGCTCGAAGGAGTCCGGCTTGCACGTCAAGCGGGTGGCCCTCTACACCGAACTGTTCTGCAAGCTGCTCGGCATGAATGAGGACAGGTGCGAGCTCATCAAGCGGGCCTCTCCCCTGCACGACATCGGCAAGGTGGGGATCCCGGACGCCATCTTGCACAAACCGGGCAAACTCACTCCCGAGGAGTGGGAGATCATGAAAACCCACGCCCAGCTTGGGCAGGACATGCTCTCCGGCAGTGACCTGGCCCTGTTCCAGATAGGCGCCACCATCGCGGGCAACCATCACGAGAAGTGGAATGGCAGCGGCTATCCCCGCGGGTTGAAGGGAGAGGACATTCCGCTGGAAGGACGCATCGTCGCCCTGGCGGATGTGTTCGATGCTCTGGGCTCGGATCGTTGCTACAAGCAGGCCTGGCCGCTGGATCAGGTGCTGGCGCTGATCAAGGAGGAGAAAGGAGAGCACTTCGACCCCCTCCTGGTGGACCTGATGCTGGCCAATCTGGAGAAGTTCCTCGATATTCGCGAGCAGTACAAAGACATCTATATCGGCGCTCACTGATATCGGGTTCACCCCATCCACTTGCCACCATGAAGAAGCCGCCCATTGGGCGGCTTCTTTGCAATGTGCGCGGAATTATTGCTCCGGCAGATTGAGATCCAGTTTGGGGGTTGCTGGCGTCTCTTCAAGTTGCGCCTTCTGCGCCGCCATCGCCTTGTGCAGAGTACGGCGCTTTTGCAGCAGAATGAAACCACCGGCCCCCAGCAAGAGCAGCAACACGCCACCTCCCCCCAGCGCCCAGGGCAGCCAGACCGGACTCTCCCGCTCCTCGAACCGGTCGGGGGTGGCGGCGGATGCAGGCATGGCCGCAGAGGGTGCGGGAGGGGGGGGAGGCGGTGCTATGGTGAACGACTTGGCCGGCAATTGCAGTTGCACCTCGCGACCGAGCCGGGTTGTTCCAAAGAGGGTGGCCTCCACCTTGTACTGCCCTGCCGCCTTGAGGGCGGAGAGATCCACGCCAAAACGCGGCGCTGTCGCCACCTCGTTGAACGTCATGCTACTGCCGCTGCCGTCGATGGCCTTGCCCTGGATGACCACGGAGGCGGGATCCAGTTCATCCACATCGATGACCAGAGAGAGCTTGGCTCCCCCCTCCCCGGAGGGGGGATTCAGGGAATAGCTGACCGGCCAGGGGTAGAGCAGCACCTGCTGTGACTGGGCTCGTGAGAAGACCTCATTGCCGGTGCTGAAGAGGGCTCGGTATTTTCCCGCAGGGACGTCCAGTACCGCCTCGGCGGTCAAGATACCGTCCCCCGGCACTTCGTCCACCCCCTTGCCATCATCCATGTAGCGTCCCAGGGTCTCCTCGAACACGGGATCCCCGCTCTGGCTGGCATCGTTGAACTGCTGCAGCTTGACGGTCATGCCCAGATCGGTGAGGTAGTAACCCGCCCCAGGCGCCGCGCCATCGATCAGCAGACGGGATTGCAGTTTGACACGCTCACCCTGATAGAGGCGGGCCGGCAGCGGCTCGCTCTCGACCTGGATGTCGGTGAGCAGGCGCACCCGATTGTCGGGGTCCACCTCCCCGATCGCCTGCCAGGGGCCGGGCATGGGGTCGCGGATGGTGATGAGATCCTGATCCTTGAGGGGCAACCAGCCCACGTCGGGCGGCTTGACCTTGCCCACATAGAGCTTGCTGCCATCGGGTCGCACCAGGATCACCGAGGGCGTCCCCGGCTTGCGCTTGATGATGAAGGTGATCTCCTTCACGCCGTAATCGATGCGAAAGCGGTTGTCGAGCAGAGGAATGTCGGAAGGCGCAAACACCTCGTTGGCCGCGGCCGGGAGGGAGGCCAGCAGCAGCAGCCCCCAAAGCGATCTCATTGCCGCCACAGGCAGGCACCTCCTTTTTTCTGTACCAGATCCAGCCTCGCTTCATGGACAGCCGCCACCTCGTCGCTCGCGCGAACCACCCTGAGCGGTGGGCGATTGCTCTCCAGACGACGAATGCCGGTATCCTGGCTGGTCTCGCTCTCGCTGGTTTCGCTCGCCAGATTGAGTTTGGTCTGGCCACCCGTCATCAGGAGGTAGACGTCCGCCAGGATCTCCGCATCGAGCAAGGCACCGTGCAGGGTACGGTGAGAGTTGTCGATGCCGTAGCGATCGCACAACACGTCCAAGTTATTGCGCTTGCCCGGGAAGAGATCCCGCGCCATCGCCAGGGTATCCGTGATGCCGCAGATATCCGCCGTCTTGAAGTTCAGACCGAGCTTGCTGAACTCATAGTCCATGAAGCTCACGTCAAAGGGGGCGTTGTGGGCGATGAGCTCGGCGCCGCGAATGAACTCGATGAAATCGTCCGCTATCTGGCTAAAAGAGGGCTTGTCCGCCAGGAAGGCATCCGTGATGCCGTGCACGGCGATGGCCTCGGGGTCCACCAGCCGATCCGGCTTGATGTAGACGTGGAAATGGTTGCCGGTGAGTTTGCGGTTGATCACCTCCACACAGCCGATCTCGATGATGCGGTGCCCAAGATAGACAGGGCCGCCCGCGGTGTTCATGCCGGTGGTTTCGGTATCCAGAATGATCTGGCGATTCAGTTGGGGTGTGCTCATGATCAAATCCATGTCAAACTTCGGTTTTACTCGCTAGTTTACCCCAAGCCTCTCGCTAAAACAGATTGATTGCTCATGTTGAAACAGATTGATTTATTCACGGATGGCTCCTGCTTAGGCAACCCGGGCCCCGGCGGCTATGGTGCCGTCATGGTCTATGGCAAGCATCGCAAGGAGATCTCCGCCGGTTTTCGATTGACCACCAATAACCGGATGGAGCTGATGGCTGCCATCATGGGGCTGCGGACCCTGAACGAACCCTGCCAGGTGCGGCTCACCACCGACAGCCAGTATGTGCGCCAGGGGATCACCCAATGGATCATCGGCTGGAAGAAGAAGGGCTGGATGACCGCCAACCGTCAGCCGGTCAAGAACGTCGATCTCTGGCAGGCCCTGGATGCGGAAGTGGCCCGTCACCAGATCGAATGGCTCTGGGTAAAGGGACACTCGGGCCACCCGGAAAACGAACGCTGTGACGAGCTTGCCCGTGAGGCCGCCAGCGGCAAGCAGCTTGCCGAAGACAGCGGCTACCAGCCCTGATGCCCGCTAGCCGCCCTGGCGCGCCATTCCTGGCGCGGCCATCGACTCCGGCAGCCGCCAGCGGCGACGTACCGGTGTCACGGGGAAACGCCGCTTGCGGGCGGCAATCACGTAAACAGACGCCAGGGAGCGGCAATAGTCCCGCCCCAGACTCTCCCGCCACCAGCCGATCTTGCTCTGCCTGCCCATGAAGGAGAAACCGAACCGCTCGTCGAACATCACCTCACAGCCGAGCAATTGCAGCCAGTCGGTCACCCGTGCGGGCGTGAACATGCGGGCAGACCAGGGCAGATGCCGCCGCATGAAGGGCAGATAGTGACCCAGCCCCACCAGGCTGAGCGGGTTGTAACCGCTGACAATGAGCCAGCCATCGTCGGTCAGCACCCGTTCTGCCTCCCGCAGCACCTGATGAGGATCCGGCGAGAAATCGAGGCAGTGAGCCAGCAGGCAGGCATCCACGCTCCCCGATCGCACCGGCAAGGCGAGCGGATCCCCCTGGATGTCCAGCAGCCGTCCGCCGGGGGCGACACCGATTTGATGACGAATGGTGGAACAGCCGCAGGAGAGTTCGGCGCTCAGGGCTCCTATCTTGAGCAAGTGATAGCCAAAGAGGTGGGGGCACCAGTTGTCGAGGCGCTCCTGAAGCTCGGCGGCCACCCAGTCCCCCATGGGCAGTGCGGACCAACTGGTCGGAAGCGCGATCTGTTGTTCGGTACGTGCCAGTTGCATAATGGGACCAACTCGGGGGCGAATGCCATCCAGTTATATAAGATCCCTTCCTTAAAGAGAACACAAGAGACCTCGACCCATGTATACCGTCATCACAGTTCCCGCCTTCAGCGACAACTACATCTGGTTGATCCGTCATGAAAATCACTGCCTGGTCGTCGATCCGGGCGAGGCCGCTCCCGTGCTGGAACGGCTGGCTGCGCTGGATCTGGTGCTGGATGCCATCCTCCTGACCCATCACCACCGCGATCACGTCGGGGGCGTATCCGAGCTGCTGCAACACTTCCCCCACGCTCGCCTCTATGGTCCCAAGCATGACCCCATGCCGGACCATCACGGCCAGTGGCTCGATGACGGGGATCAGATCAACTGGCATGGCCTGAGTCTGGATGTCCTCCATGTGCCCGGTCACACCCTGGGGCATATCGCCTATTACGGCCAGGGCATGCTGTTTTGTGGCGATACCCTCTTCAGCGCCGGTTGCGGCCGTCTGTTCGAAGGGACCCCGGCACAGATGCACACTTCCCTGCAACGGCTCGCGGCACTGCCCGATGAGACCCTCCTTTATTGTGCCCATGAATACACGCTCTCCAACCTGCGTTTCGCCCATGCGGTCGAGCCCGACAACCTGGCGATCCAGCGGCAGATCGGCGTGATCAGCAAACTGCGTCAGCAGGGCCTCCCGAGTCTCCCCTCCCGGCTGGGAGATGAGCGGAATTTCAATGTTTTTCTGCGCTGCGAGCAGGACTCGGTAAAATTTTCTGCTGAGAAATACGCCCTTAAATGCTTGGAAAATCCAGAGGATACCTTCGCTGTTCTGCGGGCCTGGAAGGACGTTTTTTGAACAAACCTTGATCAGGGGGGCATTGCCCCTTATGATGCGAGCTGTTTTTCCACAGATGACCTGAGCGAGATGAAGCTACGAACGGCCTTATTGGCAGCGCTGTTTCTCAGCGGCTGTCAAAACCTGAGCCATCAGGATGACCGGGCGGTAACGGCAATCGAGCCGATCAAATCCCCCCAAGTCAGCAAGAAAACGTACAAAAAACACTCTTCGCGGATGCTGTTCGGCGACGAACAGATAGAAGAGCTGGATGACACTGATAACCTGTGGGTGCGTATCAGCGATGATATGCAGCTGGACTCGCACGATAATGCCCGGGTTCGCCAACAGCGTGATTGGTTGTTGCGCAATGATAAGCATATGGCGACCATTGCCAGCCGGGCTGAGCCCTACCTGTATCTGATGGTAGAGGAAATCGAACGGCGTGAGCTGCCAATGGAGCTTATTACCATCCCCATGATCGAGAGCATGTTCGATCCCAATGCCCGCTCCCGCAGCAATGCGGTCGGTCTTTGGCAGTTCGTTCCTGCAACCGGCAAGAATTTCGGCCTGCGCCACGACAACTGGTATGACGGTCGACGCGATGTCCTGGCATCCACCAATGCCGCACTGGATTACCTGGAGTACCTGAACCGGTTCTTCGACGGTGACTGGCTGCAGACCCTGGCCGCTTACAATGCCGGTGAAGGTCGGGTGCGCAACGCCATCACCCGCAACGAACGGGCTGGTCGACCGACCGACTACTGGTCGCTGGACCTGCCCCGCGAAACCCGGATGTATGTGCCCAAGATCCTGGCCATGGCCGACATGATCCGCAATGCGGACAAATACAATGTCACCCTGCCGGTGCTGGCCAACAAGCCGCAATTGAGAACCATCAATACCGGTGGCCAGATTGATTTGAACGTGGCCGCCCAGCTGGCTGGCGTTTCCGCCTCCCAGCTCAAGGCGCTCAATCCTGCGCTCAAGCGTGGCATGACCTCGCCGCAGGGCCCTTACAACCTGCTGGTCCCCGTCGAGTACGCCGATACCCTGGAGCTGGCCCTGGCCGATCTGCCCCAGCGTGAACGTACCCGTGGCGTACGCTCCTATCAGGTCACCAGTGGTGATACGCTGTCACGGATCGCCCAGAATCACGGGGTGACCGTGCAACAGCTCAAGCTGGCCAACAACATGCGCGGCAACAACCTGCGCCGTGGCCAGAGCCTGATCATCCCCAATGGCGGGCGCGCAACCCAGGTTGCCCAGAGCAAGCCACAGCAGCTCGCCAGCCGCAGTGGTGGCAAGGTGAACTATCAGGTGCGCTCCGGTGACAACCTGTGGAGCATCAGCCAGGCACACGGGGTCACCCACGCCGACCTGGCCAAGTGGAACGGCCTGAACGCAAAGTCAGCCCTCAAGCCTGGCATGAAGCTGGTGGTCTGGCCCAAGCAGGGCAAGAGCAGCAACAAGTCCATGGTCTATCAGGTGCGCCGCGGTGATTCCCTCTCCTCCATCGCAGCCCGCTTCCAGGTCGCCGTCAACGATGTGATGCGCTGGAACCAGCTCGGCAAGAGTGACTATCTCAAGCCGGGTCAGGAGTTGACTCTGTTCGTGAAGAACAACAGCTGATCGCTCGTCGCAATCCAAAAAATACCCCGCTTGATGCGGGGTATTTTTTGTCTGCATGAACCAGCGGCGACGCCGCTCTCCCCTGAGGGATGACTCAGGGAGTGATGGCCTGGGCCGCAAAGCGCGCCAGAATGGGGTTGTGGTCAGAGGCATCGGTAGCCGGTGAACTCACCTCCACCAGATCCAGATTGCGATAGTAGAGGTGATCCAGCGGGCGGCCAAAAGCGGTGCGACGCAGATCAGGCACAGGTATGGCCTCCTGCAGGCCAAGCTCGCCCACCAGCTTGTTCAACCAGAACGCGCGCTTGTCGCTCCAGGTGTTGAAATCGCCGCCCAGGATGACCGGCCCCTGGTGGCGATGGATCAACGCAGTCAGATCGTTGAGCTGCTCGCGGAAGGTCGCCATGCCCAGTTCGAAATTGACCGCATGGATATTCACCACCAGCACGCCGTCAGGATCCCCCTGCAAGGGATAGAGACTGACCAGACCTGACTTGGGGATACGCAGCAGGGGTTCGGGGGAACGGACGCCACAGACAAACGCCTGCGGCGTTTTCGCCACTGTCATCACGCCAAAGGAGACACCTCCCTGGGTGAAGGCCTGCAACTGCTGCCATTGGAAATCGCCTCTCTTCAGCCAGTCCAGCATCTCGGGCCGGGTCGCCGACTCTTGCAGCAGCACCAGATCCTGGGACTTGGCATACTCATCCAGCCCTTCCCGCCAGTTCTTGCGTTGTCCCTTGTAGAGGTTCCAGACGGTGATGCCAAATTCCCTCGGCAAGGCCGTGGAGGCGAGCGCCACCAGAGGTGGTCTGTCACAGCTTGCGCCAGGTATGATACCTGCCGCAGTCACCAGATGATCTTGATCCGGTACCTCGAAGCAACCGACCAGCCCCAACGTCAGCAGGGACGTTCCCAGAATCCGATAACTATTTTTCATTGGCTAACAATCACCTGCCTCTGCAAGACGACATGGCCCTCACACAGGCCACGGTCGCCGACTAGTCTCATTATTCGTGTCCGGCCCGACTCATCCAGAAGGAATTCAACGATGGCGAGACAGCACCAGTACCGCGTGACATTTTACGATCAACAGGGAACCTGTCATCAAGTGGAGCTTTCCACCGTCTATCAAATCAGGCGGGATCCCCAATGTGATCTCTGTCTGTTCGACACCCGGCAGTGCGTGGGGTCGGAAGAGATGCTGGAGCGCATGATACGGCAAAAAACCGGGCTTGAGCAGGAAATATCCATCATCAATGCCCGGCTCATCTGAGCAGACTCAGACCGGGACGGGGCGGGATTTGCCATGATCGTCGATGGCCACATAGGTGAAGACACCCTCGGTCACGCAGTACCGCTGGGCTTCGTTCTCCCGCAATACCGGCTTGACCCAGACCTCAAGCTTGAGTCGCATGGAGCTGCGACCAATCTTGAGGCAGCGACCGTAACAGCACACCACGTCACCCACCTTGACCGGGCTGTGGAAGGTCATCCCCTCCACCGAGACGGTACAGATGCGCCCTTTTGCCAGCTCCTTGGCCATGATGCCCCCACCTATATCCATCTGGGACATGATCCACCCGCCGAAGATATCGCCATTGGGGTTGGTATCGGCTGGCATTGCCAGGGTTCTCAGCAACAGCTCCCCATCGGGGTGGCGCTTGGTCTCTTCCATCATTACCGCTCTCTTTATCATGGATGGCGGCATGATAGGGGGCGATCCCCCCCTTGGCAAACCTCAATTGTCCCGGAGCGCGCGCCGTATCTGGTTTGCACGCCAGATGACCGACTCCGGGGCCCGGATGGCGACGACCCGTTCAACCCTTCAAGGCCGCCCCGTCCGTAAACCAGTGGGCCGGATCCGGCCAGTGATAGACGAAACCAAGCTGCTGGCAGATGCGTTGACCTTCGATGGGAGCAAACTCCCCCGCCGGCTCAACGAACTGCGGCGGCACCAGCCCGAGCAGGCGGCTCGCGAAGGGGTAGAGCTGCTCCCGGCGCGGGTGGACGGGGGCACTCAGATTGTAGGCATCCCCATCCTGCCCCCGGGCCAGCATCAGCTCACAGGCGGCCACCACGTCGTCCAGATGCACCAGGTTCACAGCCTGGCCTCCCCCGGCCAGCGTCTTGCCCGCCAGAAAACGGCCGGGGTGACGGTCAGGACCATAGAGTCCGGCCGGGCGCAAGATCATGGCGCAGTCAACATGTCCTTCCAGCACGGCAAGCTCGGCCGCCCGCATCCGCAAGCCTCTGTCATGGGCTGGAGCGGGCGTATCCTCCTCCCCCTGTCCGGCCCCCCAGACCGAAGTCGCGCTGATAAACAGAACCCTCTGAACACCCGCCTCCCTCGCCTGTCGGCACAGGCTGGCCACGGATGCCGGGTAATCCCCGGTCTTGCTGGGAGGCACGCAGATCACCAGGTCATGACAGCGAAAAGGCAGTGATCCCATGTCAGGGGTGAGCAACAGCGGCCAGGCGGCGATGCCCTCCCCCCGCAGCCGTTCAGCCTTTTCGGCCGTACTGACCGTCACCGCGACAGATTGCCCCTGCTCTTGCAATGCCCTGGCCAGGGGCAACCCCAGCCAGCCGGCGCCCACGATACCCGTCTGATACTCAAATTCGTTCGTCATACCCGGATCCTGACAAAAAAAAACGGCCATCCAATGATGACCGTCGAAAGTAACGAAGGAAATAGCCGGATTAACCGGTTACCTCCCACAGCGGGAAAATCGGGAGCGCACGCTCCTAATTCGTGGGCCTATCCTAGTGGCAGCGCGGTCAAAAAGCTTTGAAGCGGATCACAGTTGAAAAGGATTTCTGAAAGCGCTTTCACTGTTTTACAAAAAAGTCGACCCGCACGGGGCCAACTTCATGACTCAGGCCACAGATTCCCGCCGTACCAGTTCGGCTTCGAATTTGAGCGCCAGCCCCTCTACCGGCTTGTGATCCAGCAGCCTCAGGGCCAGCTCAGCGGCCCGCTCTCCCATCTCCTCGATGGGGTAACGTACCGTGGTGAGCTTGGGATAGATGTATCGGGCATAGGGGATGTCATCAAAACCGACCACAGAGACCTGCTGGGGTATTTTGTAACCCCGCTCCAGCAGACAGGAGATGGCCCCCGCCACCATGGCATCGTTGAAACCCAGCACAGCGCTGAACTCGACGCCGCGCGCCAGCAGCTCGCTCATGGCCACATAGCCACCTTTTTCATCGGCATAGGCACGGCCGATGAGGGCAGGATCCAGCTCGACACCTGCCCGTTGCAGGGCGAAGCGATAACCGGCCATCCGCTGCTGACCATCCACAAACTCCTCGTCATCGGAGGTGACGAAGGCAATCTTGCTATGTCCCGCGTCCAGCAGATGCTGGCAAGCCGTGGTGATGCCGGCCTGGTTGTCCAGCCAGACGCAGCGATCCTCGCAGCCTGGCACCTGACGGTTGATGAAGACGATGGGGGTCGTGCCCGACGCCAGCTCGCTGAGCTCTTCGTCAGGCAGCGCCTTGCTGTGCAGGATCAGGGCATCGCACTGGCGCTGCAGCAGCGCCTGGATGGCGTGCCGCTCACGGGTCGCGTCGTGGTTGCCGGACACCACGATGGTGAACTTGTTCGCCTTGTCGACCATGCTTTCGATGCCGCGCATCATCTGGGCGAAGAAGGGGCCGCCACACAGATCCCCCACCAGCACACCGATACAGTTGGAGCGTTTGCTCACCAGGGCCTGGGCGAAGCTGTTTGGACGAAAGCTGAGCTCCTTCATGGCCGCGAGGACAGCCTCGCGCTTCTCGGGCGCCACCTGCGCCGTGTTGTTGATCACTCGAGACACTGTCGAAATGGAGACATTCGCCAGCTGAGACACATCTTTGATCGTTGCCACTCTCGATTCCTTTGTTGGAAAAGCCTGTCAGTGATGATCGGGCATTGTATCGAACCTGACAGACCAAGACGCGGCGCCCGATCACCTGACAGGTTTCCTTTTGTAACAAAGCTTAAGGGATGATAACCATTCTGGGGCAAGAATGGGAGGCAGCCGCGACAACGACTGCCCCCGAACTCAATAGGCGTGATTCAGCTCGCGTTCCGACATGAAACGCAAGGGCTGCTGCAGCTTGTGTTGATAGATGAGATCGAAAGAGAGCACGTTCTGGACATAGTTGCGCGTCTCCCGATAGGGGATGCTCTCCACCCAGACATCCATTGGCTTGTTGTCGCTCTGCTCTCGCCAACGCTTGACCCGGCCAGGACCCGCATTGTAAGCCGCCGCCGCCAGGATCCGGTTGCCGTCATACACATCCAGCAGGCGCTTGAGGTAGGCGCTGCCAAGACGAATGTTCATGGCCGGGTCGAACAGTTGCTGCTCGTTGCGATAGGGCACCCCAAGCTTGCCGGCCGTCTCTTTCGCGGTGGCAGGCATCAGCTGCATCAACCCCCGCGCCCCGACCGGTGACTGGGCCAGGGGATAGAGTGCGCTCTCCTGACGGGAGATGGCGTAGAGCAGACTGGTGTTCATGGTGCGCTCTTGTGCCATCTGGGAGAAGGTGCGCTTGAGGGGCAGCGGGAAGCGCAGATCCAGCGCATCCCAGGCCTCGGCACGGATGCTGGAGAGGATCGCCAGCTCGTGCCAGCCCTGGTTGAGGGCGATGTGACCAAACTCCAGGCGCTGGGCCACGCTGTTGCGATCCATGTTGTGGATCCACTCAGAGCGGGCCGCCGTGATCTCGTTCATCGCCAGCAGTTCACGCACCCGCAGCAGGAAGGGCCAGCGGCGGCTGGCACTTTGCCAGTCCGGCACCTTGTGCGCCACGCTCTGGTTCTTCATGCGATAGGGCACACCGGTGCGCTGGGCCGCCATGAAGCCGTAGAAGCCGCGCAGGTTCGCAGTCTCGAGATAGAGGTCCCGCGCCGGTTTCTGCCGCCCCTGTTTCTCCAGCGAGCGCGCCATCCAGTAACGCCAGCGATCCTCTTTTTGCAGCCCCATGGGCATCCGCTTGACCCAGCCTTCGAGACCGCGCCAATCCTGCTCCCAGATGGCAAGACGGGCCCGCAGCTCCACCAGCTCCGGATCCTTGAGCCGCACCAGGGCCGTATCCAGCCAGGCGCGCTGGTCAGAAGAGCGGTCCAGTAACAGGCGGCGGGCGGCCGCCTTCTCCACCCGACTCACCTCGGCATGGTTCAGGCCGAAGCGACGGGTCATCTCCCCCAGCTGGCGCAGAACCGCGTCGGGCTCCTGGTTGGCGTAGCGGGCCAGCCCCAGGGAGAGCAGATGGCGCGACGGAGGCGCCGCCGTGAAGTTGGCCGGATTCATCGCCCGCACGGGTTGGTCATACAGGGCGATCATCTGATCGCCATACCCCTTCATGCCGCTGCCGAGCTGGGCACCGAGGTGGCGAATGAGGTTGGGGTTCTGGGCCTCGAAAGCCAGGTTCATGCGCTCCCAGATCTTCTCCTGAGTACGCAGACCCGCCTGCTGCCAGAGCTGGAACAGAGGATCGCAGGCATCGGGCCTGGATTGACCGCTCAACCAGAGCTTGCCTGCCTCCTGCAGGGCTTCACTCTGGTGCCCCGTGTAGTAGCGGGCCTGATAGTGCTGACAGAGCAGATCGGTGGAGCTTGGCTTGGCCGGATAGAAGCGCAGGAACTGGGACCACTGCTGGCTCTGGGCAAGATAGGTGAGATAGCTGCGCTCGAGCCGGTTGGACTGGGGGGTGTCCCCGTGCTGGCGGATGAAGCGGGTCACATCGTTGTAGTCTGCCGCCCCGGGACGGAACGCAAGCTGGTAGTAATCCAGATAGGGCAGCAGTGGATAGTGGATCAGGCGTGCCCGAAGCTGGCTGAATTTGACCTGATCATTGGCACGCACGGCCTCATGGGCCTGGCGATAGAGAGACTGCTCCATGGTCTGCGCGAAGGCAGGAGCCAACAGCCCCGGCATCCAGAGCGCAGACAAGATGATTCCCTGCACGACTTTCACGAATGGCATTCTCCCCTTGAAGACATAACCACCGCCAAAGTGCGGTGGTGACATACCTTCATTCTACCCGCTAAGCACGGGGGCTACGCCACACTATTTTTATCGGTGCAGACGGGGCGATCACCGCGTACCTGGCGGCTGACATAGCGTTCAAGGTAGGGAACAGGTAGCGGCTTGGAGGCGAGGTATCCCTGGAAGAAATGGCAGCCCTGCGCCTGCAGAAACTCCAGCTGCTGGCGGGACTCCACCCCCTCCGCCGTCACGTTGAACCCCATGTGGCGGGCCATGGCGATCACTGCCTCGACGATGGCCATGTTGTCACCATCCTTCGGAATGTCCTGGATGAAAGAGCGGTCGATCTTGAGCTCGTCCGCCGGCAGCCGCTTGAGGTAGCTCAGGGAAGAGTACCCCGCCCCGAAGTCATCGATGGCAAAGCTGATGCCCAGGGTCTTGAGTTCCGCCATCTTGCTGATGGTGTCTTCCGCATGACCCAGCACCACCGACTCGGTGATCTCCAGGTTGAGGCAGGCGGGATCCATGCCGGTGGCCGCCAGCACGTCGTGAATGCGATCGACAAAGTCGGGAGCATGGAACTGTTTGGCGCTCACGTTGACCGACAGCTGGGGGACGTGGATCCCGTTCTCCTCCCAGGAGACGTACTGGGTACAGGCTTCGTGCAATACCCAGTTGCCGATGTCGACAATGAGATCCGTCTCCTCGGCAATGGGGATGAACTCGGCAGGCGACACCAGGGCACGTCCGGGGGGTTGCCAGCGGATCAGCGCCTCGACACCGATGATCTCCCCCCCCGCCACCATGTGCTGGGGCTGGTAGTGGAGAGTCAGCTCCCCATTGTCGAGGGCACTGCGCAGCTCGTTGTGGATGTGCAGACGCCGGTCGGCCTGCAACTGCATGGAGGCATCGAAGAAGCGCCGGGTCTTGCGGCCCGCCGATTTCGCCTGATACATGGCGGTGTCAGCCTGCTTGAGCAGATCCCCCGCCTCCTGCTCCCGACCGGGGAAGAGGGTGATGCCGACACTGGCGCCGATGTGCAGCACCTGGCCTCTGAAATCATAGGGGGCGGCGATCTCCCCGATGAGCCGCTCCGCGATGAGGTCGGCCTGCATCTCCGCCTGGGGCGGGCTGATGGAGAGCGCTGGCAGTAACAACACGAACTCGTCGCCGCCGAGACGGGCCAGACAATCCCCCTGGCGCACCAGCCGCTTGAGACGGCTGGCCACCTCCTTGAGCAGCCAGTCTCCGGTGGCGTGACCCAGGGAATCATTGATGGTCTTGAAGTGGTCGAGATCGATGAACAGCAGGGCCCCGATGAGGTGACTGCGATTTGCATCGGTGAACGCCTGGGTCAGGGTTTCGTGCAGCTGACGACGATTGGGCAGGCCGGTCAGCTCGTCATAGAAGGCGAGATCCTGAATGCGGCGCTCCGCCGCCTTGCGCTCGGAAATATCCTCGAAGAAGATGACATAGTGGCTGATCCCCCCCTTCTCATCCTGCACCGGCGTGACGATCTCCCACTGGGGATAGGCGTGACCGTCGGCGTGCAGGCGCAGGGTTTCCCCCTGCCATCGATCCAGGGCGTTGAGCTCGTAACCCAGCCCTCCCAACCCCGACCAGAGATCGTTGCCAAGATGCAGACCAATCACCCCCTGGTTGTCAAAACCGGTGATCTGGCTGAAGGCGTAATTGACCCGCAGGATCTTGAACTCGGGATCCGTGATGATGATCCCTTCGTGAGTTTCAAAGGCCACCGCAGACAGCCGCATCAGGGCATCGCTTTGCAGGCGCTCCAACTCGGCCACCATGCGCACCGAGAAGATGGTCAGGACAGAGTCCAGATCCGTGGTCCGGGTCTGGCTTGGGAACAGCAGGGCGAGATGGCCCAGGATCTGACCGTTGCGATCGAGCAGCGGCTGGGCGTAATAGTGCTGGCCCGGGGGCAGGTCAGGATACCCGGTCAGGGGTTCACTCACGGGGACAGCGCAGGAGGCCCCCTGGCGATAGAGCTGCTGGCAGGGCATGTCACAGAGAGCATACTCCTTGACGTCGATGCCGTGGCTCGCCAGCACCCTGAGCCTGTCGAGACCGACCCGCTCCGTCAGCCAGACGGCAGTGGCTCCCAGGATATGGGCCAGCTCGTTGACCAGGGTCTGGCAAAAATCGAGCCCCGTCTTGGCGGAGAGCGCCTGCGCCAGCTTGGCCAGCAAGGGGGCCTGCAACATGGGAAGCGGCGGTGTCACGCCTGCGGGGGAGTTGGCGCGATCCATCTCGCGATGCATCATTTCGAGGGGGGCAAGCCAGCCACAACAGAGCCCCTGTGCAGGCACATACTGACCGTACCAGAGCGCATGGTGTACCTTGCCGTCCTCATCGCGCAGGTGACCGATGAACTGGCCAGGCTGGCCGGAATCGTGGAGTCTTGCAAGAAAATCGGCGAAACCCGCTTCATCTTCCCGCTCAAGTTGGGTGGCCCAGGGGTGGGCTCCCTCCCCTGCCCAGGGTTCACAAGAGACATGATCAGACAGGCTCCATTGCCCATGCTGCCGATCATAAAACCACATCATCTGGGTGGCTTGCTGCTTCATCTACGACTCCAACCACTACAACCACGTTATCCACCCCGACTCCTGCAGAAAAGCATATCCGTTTGCGCGCATATCTCCACCGGCGCATGGCAATGATTTTGCGATGCGATGAGGCGATGTGGGTGGAGAAAATTCGAGACTATGCGGCAAAAACCAAACATCGGGTCGACACAAGGCGCTGCCGAGGGGGGACAGAAACGATCCTATTTGCTGATACTGCCTGCCTGTTTCACTGAGCTCAAGCGGTTTTTGGCATGAAACGGGAAAAGCTCACAATTTATGGACAGCGGGATTCCCAAGGGTATTTTTCGTGACGCAGATCACATTTTGATTTGGCGACATGGGTAATCTGGAGGTGAAGACACAAGCAAGACGACCCGAAGGGGGCCATTATGAAAATCGAAATGACCAGTAAAATCATCGACATCACCCCAGCCATCCGCGAGCGCATTGAATCCCGTTTTGAAAAGCTCGAGCGTCTTCAGGTGCCTCTTATCACACCCCATGTGATCATCTCCAAAGAGCGTTTGATGTATATCGTCGAAGCCACTATCGGCATTCCCAACGGCAAACTGTTTGCGCAGGCAGAGCACGAGGATCTCTATGCCGCCATCACGGACCTGGGCCAGAAGCTGGAACGCCAGCTCAACCGTCACACGGAAAAACCCATCGCCCGTCGTGCCGCCGGCAAGGAAGTGCCCCAACCGGACGAAGCAGACGCCTGACAAGGTTCACCACTCATAAAGCAAAAGGCGGGTTATCCCGCCTTTTTGCATTCTACCGTGCCGTCACCCCAGCCAGCGCAGCCTGGCATCCACCCCTTGCGCAAGCTCATCGAGCAGCGGCAGCATCATCAGCGGAGCCTCCTCCCTGGGGTCAGCGCCCATAGGTCGGGCCTGCCATCGCTCGCGACCCAGTGCCGAGAGGTTGTCGTACACCGCGGGATCCAGCGCGGGCGTTCGGCTCACCAGTGGCGGGGAGCGCAGCGCCAGCCAGAGTCTCACATCCGTCATGCACCCGCCCTGTTGCAGACGCTCGTTGAGGCTGGTGGCATCGCTCTCTTCCACCCCGCCTTGCAGGGACGCCCGGGGCATCAGACCGAAACGGGAGCGCCAATCCATCTCACCCGACGCAGGCTTGGGCGGGGCATCAAACCAGGGCTGCTCTTCCACTGCATCAGTCAGCAGCGCCAGATGCAGCCTGAAGTCGGCACGGTCCCCCGAACGGAGATCCTGGTTGAGCCGTTGGCCCAACTGGGCCTCATCCACGAGCAAGCGGTCACGAATCGCACTGGGCAGCATGAGATAAATCTTGGAAATGAAGGTTTCATTGCTTATCGGCCATCAACCCGATCCTTTAAGCATTAAAAATCCCGGCAGAGGGGTTCACAAGCGCGACAGATCTGTTAGTATGCGCCTCGCACTTGGGGAGGGGTTCCCGAGCGGCCAAAGGGATCAGACTGTAAATCTGACGGCTCTGCCTTCGAAGGTTCGAATCCTTCTCCCTCCA
>NZ_JBFOCV010000012.1:0-2030 GCF_040907975.1 Aeromonas sp. s10
TTCACGTTGACGCTGGATCAGAACGGTCACTATGTCTTTACCTTGAACCAGCCGCTGGATCAGGGGAGCGCAGACAGTCTGCTCAAGGCGGGCTTCACCCTGACCGACAGTGACGGCGACACCGTCTCCTCGACACTGACCGTGGCCATCGGCGATGGGGCCAATCCGGTCATCAGCGCCGTGACCGGCACCGAGATGACGGAGGCGAACCAGGGGGACGGCGCCGTGGTGAGCGCCATGAGCTTCACCGTGAGCCACGGTGCCGATGCCTTGGCGCCCGATAGCCTCAAGTTCGATATCTCCGCCATTCAGCAGAGCCTGGATGGCAAGTACAGCAGCCACGGCAGCCCGGTGACCTTCACCCTGGATGCCAGCGGCGAGCTGGTGGGGACCAGCGCGGACGGCCGCGAAGTGCTGCGGGCCGAGCTGAGCCTCGTTGAGAACAACGGCAACTGGAGCGTCACCGCCAAGGTGACCCTGGGGGCCGAGCTGGATCACCAGGGGAGCGAATCCCTCGACCTGCCGCTCACCGTCACCCTGACCGACAAGGATGGGGACAGGGTCTCCACCGACTTGCCGCTCACCATCAAGGACGGCCATGCGCCGCACTTCGTGGCGGGCAGCGGGGTAGATCTGAACGAGAGCCGCCTCGATGGCAACAACACCCTGACGGAAACGGGACACTTTACCCTGGAGTCGGGGTCGGATCGGGTGAGTCAGGTCTCGTTCGCCGATCCGGCTTCCCAGCCCCCCCTGATGGCACTGGGTCAGCAGGTGAAATACGAACTGGTGGACGGGGATCCCGCCATTTCGGGCAACCAGATCCTCAAGGGTTATGTGGACGTGAACGGCGTGCGCGTCGAGGTGCTTCAGGTCGAACTGGTGGGCAAGCTGGACAATGCCGCCAGCAACACGTTCGACTACAAGGTGACCCTTTATCAGGGGGTGCACCAGAGCGGCGGTGACGGCAAGACGAGTCTGCCCCTCAAGCTCGACATCATCGACAGTGACAAGGGGGGCGGCAACAACGACAGCACCACGGGCACTCTGGACATCACCATCAGCGAGGGTGTCAGGCCGATCGTCAATGGGGTGACCATTGACAGCGTGACCCTGAGCGAGGGGCGCTTCGATGGCGCCGCCAATGGTGCGACCGCTGACGATCAGCTCATCACGGGCAAGGTGACGGTACAGGCCTACTCCGATCCCATCGTCGATGTGCGCCTGGTCCTGAGCGGTCAGGTCATGGACATCAACGGCAATCCCGTCACTCACAATGGCGAGCCCCTCACCTGGCAGGCCGTACCGGGCAGCAACGGCCACAGCTTCCAGGCAGTGACTGCGAGCGGCACCCTGGTGCTGAGCGTGACCCTGCCCAATGTGCCCGATAGCGTCGCGGCGCACACCAAGGTGGATTTCGATTATCAGGTGGTGACTCACACCAACCTGGATCACGGCGCGAACGACAGGCTCGATATTCGTGTCGGCATGCAGGTGACGGACAGCGATGGCACCGTCAGCAAGGGCGATACCGTCATCCATGTGACCGATGCCGCCGATCCTCACCTTGGCATCGACAGCGGGGTCACCTTGCAGGAAGGGGCCTCTGGCCAGACCCTGGATGGCCAGTTGCCGGTGAGCGTGGGGAGCGATCGCCTGGTGTCGCTCAATTTCGAGGCGAACCAGCCCGGCCTGAATGGCCTCACCAGCGGCGGCCAGCTGACCCACTATCAGGTCAACGGCAACGTCATCACCCTGCTTGATGCGGGCGGCAAGACCATTCTGACCGTGACCCTGGGGCTGGATGGCAAGTACCAGGTGGTGCTCGACGGCGTGCTGGATCAGCCGGTCAGCACCAACAGCGTCAACCTGGGGCTGCAAGTACAGGGCACCGACTTTGACGGGGACAAGAGCAACCTTGGCACCCTCAATATCCATATCACCGACGGCGTGCTGCCCCAGGTCGACCCCGTCTCCCTCACCCTGGTGGAGGACAGCGACTGGAGCGCGGCCCAGACCCTCACCGGGGA
>NZ_JBFOCV010000013.1:0-42063 GCF_040907975.1 Aeromonas sp. s10
ATTGCTTGATTCAAATTGTTAAAGAGCGACGCAGCTTTTGGCTGCTGCGGGAGTGGCATTCTACTCAACCGCCTTCTCGAGTCAAGCCTTATTTTTACAGGCTTTTCGAGGCTATCGACTCAGGCTTTGCGTTGCCGCTTGCCCTGTCGATGGAGGCGCATTATAGGGAGCGAATTCGTTCTGGCAACCCCTCCCATGCAATAAAATTGCAAAAATCGGCACTTTTTTAGTTATTCATATCCAAGCACAGCTTTTATACAAACTTATCCACAGAAACCGGTGTCGTCTTGCTAGAATGGCCGAAAACAAGGAGGCCAAGATGGACTTGCGACTAAGACCTTACAAGGGAAAATGCCCGCAACTGGGCAATCGGGTATATGTGGATCCCTGCGCCACCCTGGTGGGGGATATCCAGCTGGGCGACGATGCGAGCATCTGGCCCATGGTGGCCGCCAGAGGGGACGTCAACCATATCCACATCGGTGCGCGCAGTAACATTCAGGACGGTACAGTGCTGCACCTGACCCGCAAGAGTGCCAGCAACCCTGGCGGCTATCCGCTGCTTATCGGCGAGGATGTCACGGTCGGACACAAGGCGATGCTGCACGGTTGCACCATAGGCGACCGGGTACTGGTCGGCATGGGTGCCATCCTGCTGGATGGGGTGATCGTTGAAGACGATGTGATGATCGGGGCGGGCAGCCTGGTGCCGCCAGGCAAGCGGCTCGAGGCCGGCTTTCTTTATATGGGCAATCCCGTCAAGCAGGCCCGCCCTCTCAAGCCGGCCGAGATCGCCTTCCTGAAGACTTCGGCCGACAACTATGTGCTGCTCAAGGATGAATACCTGCAAGAGGCCTGACCCTGCAGCCACAAACAGGAAGCCCGGCATGATGCCGGGCTTCTCTGCTTATATAGCTAGCCAATCACTGTGGTCAGGATCAGTGGGCCTGATCCCAGTTGACACCAGTGCCCACTTCCACCACCAGCGGCACATCCAGTTCGGCCGCACACGACATCTTCTCCTTGATGAGGGCGATGTACTCTTCCAGCTTCTCTTCGCGGATCTCGAACACCAGTTCATCGTGCACCTGCATCAACATGCGGATCGACTCGTCTTCAATCCCGCGGATCCAGCCATCCACATTGATCATGGCCCGCTTGATGATGTCGGCAGCGGTGCCCTGCATGGGGGCGTTGATGGCGGCCCGTTCGGCAGCCTTGCGCAGGCCCGCGTTGCGAGACTTGATATCCGGCAGATAGAGGCGACGGCCAAACAGGGTTTCGACATAGCCCTGGGCGTCCGCCTGCTGGCGGGTGCGCTCCATGTACTCCAGCACCCCCGGGTAGCGCTCGAAGTAGAGATCCATGTACTTCTGCGCTTCGGCGCGACCGATCCCCAGCTGCTTGGCCAGACCGAAGGCACTCATGCCATAGATGAGACCAAAGTTGATCGCCTTGGCGCTGCGACGCATGTCGCTGGTCACCGCATCGAGCGCGACGCCGAATACCTCGGCGGCGGTCGCCTTGTGGATGTCCTTGCCCTCGGCAAAGGCGGTCAGCAGCCCTTTGTCACCGGAGAGGTGGGCCATGATGCGCAGCTCGATCTGGGAGTAATCCGCCGCCACCAGCTTGTAACCGGCGCACGGAATGAAGGCCTGCCGAATGCGGCGCCCCTGTTCGTTGCGCACCGGAATGTTCTGCAGGTTGGGGTCGGTGGACGACAGTCGACCGGTCGCCGCCACCGCCTGGTGATAGGAGGTGTGCACCCGCCCGGTCTGCGGCTTGATCATCAGCGGCAGCTTGTCGGTGTAGGTGGACTTGAGCTTGGCCAGGCCACGGTGCTCCATCAGCAGACGCGGCAGCTCATAGGTCTCCGCCAGCTCGGCCAGCACCTCTTCCGCAGTGGATGGCGCTCCCTTGGGGGTCTTTTTGATGATCGGCAGCCCCAGCTTGGTGAAGAGGATTTCACCCAGCTGCTTGGGCGAGGAGAGATTGAACTCCTGCCCGGCCAGCTCGTGGGCCTGCTTCTCCAGCTCTGCCAGACGCACTTCGATCTCCTGGCTCTGCTGATGCAGCAGCTTGGGCTCGATGGTGGTACCGAGTCGCTCCATCCGCGCCAGCACCGGCAGCAGCGGCAGTTCGATCTCGCTGAACACCTTGGCAAGGCCCGGCTCGGCAGAGAGCTTGCCCCACAGTGCCTGATGCAGACGCAGGGTGATGTCGGCATCTTCCGCCGCGTAAGGAGCCGCCTGCTCCAGCTCGATCTGATTGAAGGTGAGCTGCTTGACCCCCTTGCCGGCGATCTCTTCGAACGAGATGGTTTCGGCATTCAGATATCTGCGAGCCAGGGAATCCATGTCGTGGCGGCTGGCGGTGGAGTTGAGCACATAGGATTCGAGCATGGTGTCGTAGGCGATGCCCTGCAGCTCGATACCATGATTGAGCAGCACGTTGCGATCGTACTTGAGGTTCTGCCCCACCTTGAGACGGGTCGGATCTTCCAGCAGCGGTTTGAGCTTGCCCAGCACCACGGCCTCGGTCAGCTGTACCGGCGCCCCCAGATAGTCGTGGCCGAAGGGCACGTAGGCCGCCTTGCCCGGCTCGATGGCAAAGGAGACGCCCACGACGCGCGCTTCCATATAGTCGAGACTGGTGGTCTCGGTGTCGAAGGCAAACAGCGGCGCCGCCTGCAACCGTGCCAGCCACTCATCGAATTCGGCCTCATCCAGGATGCAGCGATAGTCGGTTTTGATGGTGACTGCCGGGGCGGCACCTTCATCATCACCCTCAGCGTCACTCTCCTCAGCGCCGCCGGACTCCAACTCTTTGATCAGGTTGCGCAGCTCATACTCGCGATAGACCGCCAGTAGAGCCTCTTTATCGATGGGGCCAAGCTGCAGCTCTTCCAGGCTCTGTTCCAGCACCACGTCGGTCTTGATGGTGGCAAGCACATAGGAAAGGCGCACCTGCTCTTCCTGCTCGCGGAACTTGTCGGCAAACACCTTGGAGCCACGGAAGCCGAGCGCCGCCACCTTGTCGAGGTTGGCGGCGATCTCGTCGATGCTGCCGATCCCCTGCAGCAGGGCCAGTGCGGTCTTCTCGCCGACACCTGTCATGCCGGGAATGTTGTCCACCTTGTCCCCCATCAGCGCCAGGTAATCGATGATGAGCTCGGGCGGTACGCCGAACTTCTCGATCACCCCTTCCCGATCGGTCTTCACATCCTTCATGGTGTCGATCAGGGTGACATGGTCGGAGACCAGCTGCGCCATGTCCTTGTCGCCGGTGCTGATGAGCACAGGCAACTGTTTCTCGGTCGCCTGACGGGCCAGGGTGCCGATCACGTCGTCAGCCTCCACCCCTTCGACCATCAGGAAGGGGAAACCCATTGCCTTGATCATCTGGTGAATAGGGGCGACCTGGCTGCGCAGATCGTCCGGCATGCTGGCGCGTGTTGCCTTGTATTCGGGATAGATGTCGTCACGGAAGGTCTTGCCCTTGGCGTCGAACACCACGGCCACGTGGCAGTCAGGGTACTGCTTGCGAAGGCTGCGCATCATGTTGGCCATGACACGGACGGCGCCGCTAGGCAAGCCGGTCGAGGTGCGCAGATCGGCCTGCTGCGAGGCAAAGAAGGCGCGGTAAAGATATGAAGAGCCGTCGACCAGAATAAGAGGGTTGCTAGAGGCCATGAAAATCGTCCTGCCAAGAATAAACAGCCGCTAGGATGCCACAGGGCCCGCACCACACCAAGGGGACTCCCACCATCACCCCGGCGCACCGGTGGGGCATATTGCTGTGGATAACTCTGTGCTCAAAAATGGCACCATTGCATCACGGCCGTGACAAAGCTGTGGATTAAAACAAAAAATATCTTTTAAAACATTGCGTTGAGATCATGAAAACTCAACATGACACACTCATCATGATCTCGATCAATGTGGAAAAAATTCAAGGGGGGTACTGAGGCAGGATCCAAAACGAAACAATCCTAGCACAGGGAGATGACTTGACCAGCGGAGGTCGAACGATAACCATACAAAAGTACAACAATCTACCCTGGCTCACATTTTCAACAACGAGGAGTCTGTCATGAAAAAAGTGGCCGTGATCTTGAGTGGTTGTGGCGTGTTTGACGGCGCCGAAATCCACGAGGCCGTCATCAGCCTGCTGGCGCTGGCCCGTCAGGGAGCATCCGTTCAATGCTTCGCCCCCAATGTCCCTCAGCTTCATGTCATCAATCACCTGACCGGCGAGGTCAGCGAGGGAGAGAGCCGCAACGTGCTGGTCGAGGCGGCCCGCATCTGCCGCGGCCAGATCAGGGATGTAGCTGAACTGGATGCAGCCGACTTCGACGCCCTACTGGTGCCGGGTGGCTTCGGCGCCGCCAAGAACCTGTGTGACTTCGCCATCAAGGGCGCAGAGTGCCGCATCCAGCCGGATGTGCTGAAGGCCTGCCAGAGCTTTGCCAGAGCCGGCAAACCGGCCGCCTACATCTGCATCGCACCGGCCATGATCCCGCTCATCTATGGAGCAGGCACCCTGGCCACCATTGGCAACGACGAGGGCGCCGCCAACGCCATCGAAGCCATGGGTGGCAGTCATCTCGACTGCCCGGTGAGCGAGTTCGTGGTGGATCAGGAGCGCAAGGTCATCTCCACTCCTGCCTACATGCTGGCCAACAATATTGTGGAGGCGGCGGACGGCATCGAGAAGACCGTCAAACAGCTGCTGGCACTCTGATTGCCCGGCAGACCAAAACAAGCGGGCCGCTCAAGGAGCGGCCCGCTTTCATTCCGGTCAATCTAGACGGGATCAGATGGCATCGCCCATCTGGTCCATCTTGCCCAGCAGGGCACGCAGACGCTCTTGCCAGGCAACGTGCTCGTTGCGCAGTTGGTGGTTTTCGTCTTGCAGCTTGCTGTTCTGCTCTTTCAGCTCGTCCAGCTCCATCTTCAGCAAGGAGATGTTGTCGACGGCGGATTGTACTTTGGATTCGAGTTGCTCAAGGACTTCTAGTGACATATGCATACCTGTATGTTCAATTGCGATGCCCCACAGAGGGCGATTCAAGCGCGTGGAGCCAGCATACCCTGATGCGCTCGGCACAAACAAGCCAGCACGTTGCAAAATGCGCCCTGCGGCCCGGTATTGCTTAAATATGCGTCGGTTTTTCTCGCAGGCAGCAGGAACCTCGATCCCGGGCGTCCGCCGTGGCACAACCCGCCCTCCTGCCGATGCCGCCATCAGCCATGCAAGGCGATGAAGCCCCCCATCATCAGACAGGCCACGGCGTACATCAGCAGGCCGTAGAGCAGGTTCCAGCGCAGCAGCAGCCCGGCGCTCAGGTTGTAGCGGGACGCCAGCGCCAGATTGGAGCCGGAGAGCGGGCTCGTCCCGGTCGCCAGCCCCCACCCCATGAGGAAGCACATGCCAAGCAGGCTGGGATCCGGTGCCAGCGGCCAGAGCAGCGGCGCCACCCCCGAGATGCTGATGAGAGGATGCACGCCCACTATGGCCACCAGGAAGATCAGCAGCAGGGTCAGGCAGGCTTCCAGCCAGCCGAAGTGGTTGAACAGCGGCAGGCCGTGGCCACTGCCAAAGTCCAGTACTGACAGCGCGCTGTTGATGCCAGCCGCCAGCAGGCCGGCCCCCAGAAACAGCACCAGCTGGCCACCGATGGCCGGGAAGCGCTCCACCACCTGGCGTTTGAGAGCAGCCCCTCGCCCCGCTTGCGGCATGAACAGCAAGGCCAGCAAGGGCGCCACCAGGGCGATCACCGCCAGAATGCTGAGTCCGGGCCAGAAACGGTGGATCACCAGCACCAGCAGTGCCAGGGTCACCGGTAGCCCCAGGGTCTGGAGCCGCAGCGGATAACCTTCAAAGGTCTCCACGCCGAGCCGCTCTACCTGCCAGGCTGTCAGCCCCATGGCCAGCAAGGCCGCCAGTATGCCAAAAGGCAGTATGCTGCCCAGTTGCAGACCCGGTGCATAGGTGAGGGCCACCGCCATGGCGACGAAGAAGGGGGACCAAAACGCAGCCGCACAGAAGATCCGGCTCAGCACCATGACCTGACGCCGCTCCAGCGTCCCGTTGCGCTCCAGCCGATCGCCGATGATGAAGAGCACCGAAAGATTGATGACGGCCCCCAGCAGATTGAGGCTGGCCATGGTGCTCCACAGCCCCTTGCGACCGGACCAGGAGGCGGTGCCGGTCAAGAGGCCGGAGGTAGCCAGATTGAGGGTGCTCACTGCGGCAAACATGGTCAGCATGTTGATGTTCGGCAAGAGCCAGTCACCGGGGCTGAGGCTGGCCCCTCGCCACCAGGAAAAGAGCAGCAGCAGGAGCGCCGCGCCGTAGAGGGCCAGCGCCTGGCGCCGTGCGGCCCCCACCAGCCAGGGCCAGGTGAGCAGGGAGGCGGCCCAGGCCGCGATGGCGGCGGGCCAGGGGGAGAAGTCCAGATAAAGGTGCAGCAGGTTGAGCAGCCACATCCCCAGGATCAGAAAGCCTGACCAGCGCTTGACCATACAACGGCCTCGGTCAGGGGATCAGAGGCACTGATCCATGTCCAGGGAAGGTTTGTCGCACTCGGGGCGGCCCACAATCCTGGCAGGCACGCCAGCGACCGTGGTGTGAGGCGGCACCGGGTTGATCACCACGCTGCCGGCACCGATCTTGGCGCCGACGCCCACCTCGATGTTGCCGAGCACCTTGGCCCCCGCCCCTATCATCACCCCTTCCCGGATTTTGGGGTGACGATCACCACTCTCCTTGCCGGTCCCCCCCAGAGTCACACTCTGCAGGATGGAGACGTCGTTCTCGATGACGGCGGTTTCCCCGACCACGATACCGGTGGCATGGTCAAACATGATGCCCTTGCCGATGCGGGCGGCCGGGTGTACATCCACGCCGAACACCACGGAGATCTGGTTTTGCAGATAGAGCGCCAGGGCACGGCGTCCCTGACGCCACAGCCAGTTGGCCACCCTATACCCCTGAAGAGCATGGAATCCCTTGAGGTAGAGCAGCGGGGTGGAGAAGAGGTCGACCGCCGGGTCGCGATCCTGCACCGCGCAGATGTCGGCGGCCACTGCGGCCAGCAGCTCGGGTTCGCTGCGCAGGGCCAGCTCGATCACTTCCCGCAAGGCGATGGCAGGCATGGTGGTGCTGTCGAGCTTGTTGGCGAGCTGGAAGCTCAGCGCCGAGCGCAAATCCCGGTGATTGAGAATGGTGGAATGAAAGAAGCTGGCCAGCATGGGCTCCTGGGCCGCCATGCTCTGCGCTTCCTGCTGAATTTTTTGCCAGGTTCTGGCAACCAGATCATCCATGTTGCAGCCTACTGTTGTTCAGGGTGAGTGCTTTGTCGTTCTTTTGTCAGCACCGAGATGGGGTCCATGTGAATGATCACATCCATCCGCTCGAAGGCCTGGCGGACGGCCAGTTCAGCCTCGTCGGCTATCTGATGGGCCCTGACCAGAGGCAGTTGATCATCGAGTTCCAGATGCAACTGCACGAAACGGGTCGGCCCGGATTGGCGGGTACGCAGGTCATGTACGCCATGCACCCCCTCTACGGCGCAGCAGAGGGCCATTATTCTCGCTTGTTCCTCCTCTGGCAACTGACGATCGAGCAGGGCCTGCACCGATTCGTAGCCGATATGGACAGCCCCCCACACCAGGAACAGACCGATCAGAATGGCAAACAGGCCATCGGCCCAGTACCACCCCTGCCCCGCCAGCACCAGTGCCACCAGCACGCCGCCATTGAGCAGCAGGTCGGAACGGTAGTGCAGCATGTCGGCCTTGATGGCCACACTGTTGGTCTTGCGGATGACAAAGCTCTGGAAGCTCACCAGCAACAGGGTCAGCACGATGGAGCCGACACTGACCCAGATCCCCGCCTCCAGGCGCACCACGGGCACCTGATTCAGCATCGACGAGATGCCGTGCATCACCAGCAGCAGGGCGGATCCCGAGATGAAGGCCGACTGCACCAGACCCGCCAGGGACTCCGCCTTGCCGTGGCCGAAGCGGTGCTCTTCGTCGGCAGGGGCCAGCGCATAACGGATGGCCAGCAGATTGATGAGAGAGGCGCTGATGTCCATGAAGGAATCGGTCAGGGATGCCAGCAGGCTGGATGAATCCGTCATCAGCCAGGCGATCAGTTTGCCCAGGATGAGCAGGGTGGCGGTGGTCACAGCGGCCATGCTGGCCAGGGTGACCCAGCGGGAATAGTGTTGGTGGCTCAAAACCGGCTTTCCTCCGACGCGTAAAAACTTATTATACCCTGACCCGGACGTCAGTTTGGCGTGCAAAATCAACAGAGTGACTCCCAGATGAACAAAATACTCCTGGTCGACGACGATCTCGAACTGACCCAGCTGCTCACCGAAATCCTGACCCTGGAGGGGTTTGAGGTCACCGTCGCCGAGGATGGGGAAGAGGGATTGCAGCGACTGGCAGAACAGGCATTCGACCTGGTGCTGCTGGACGTCATGATGCCCAGACTCAACGGTTTCGCGATGCTGACCCGGCTGCGCAAGACCCACGACACCCCGGTGTTGATGCTGACCGCCCGTGGCGACAGCCAGGATCGGGTCAACGGGCTGGAGGCCGGTGCCGACGACTATCTCGCCAAGCCGTTCGACGACAGGGAGCTGCTGGCCCGGGTGCGCGCCATCCTGCGTCGAACCCAGAGCCAGGCTCCCCAGCGCGGAGCCCCGGACGAGCTGAGATTCATGGATCTGGTGCTGCAGCCCGGCCTGCAACAGGCTCGCTGCGACGATCAGTTGCTGGAGCTCACCGCCACCGAGTTCGGCCTGCTGGAGTGCCTGCTGCGCAATCCGGGCCAGATCGTCAGCAAAGGCCTGCTCTCCGAGCAGGTGCTGGGCAAGAAGCTCGAACCCTTCGATCGGGCCATCGACATGCACCTGAGCAACCTGCGCAAGAAGCTGCCGGAGCGGGCTGACGGCCAGCCCCGCTTCAAGACGGTGCGGGGACGAGGCTACCTGTGGCTGGAGCAGGCATGAAATCGGCCCGCACCTTCAACGGCCTTTCCACCCAGATCTTCCTCTGGTTCTGGTTCATCCTGCTACTGGTCGTGGCCGCGGTGGTGATCCTCCCCACCCTGGACCCCCGCAACATCATCCCGCTGCCGGCCCACGAGATCACCCGTCTCAACAACAACCTGGCGGCGCTGCAACGGGGCGCGGATCCCGAGCAGGATTTCGATCTGGCCAAGGCCATCGATGCCGCGGGCCTCTTGCCGGTGGACAACATCTATCTACGCGATGCCAAGGGGCAGATGCAGTCCAGCACCCGGCTGAGCAAGTTCGTGATCCGTTTCATGCTCGACTCGGACAACCCGGCCAAGCCCATGCTGGGCAGCGAACACCAGCGCGCCATCGCCGGCCCCTTCCAGATGGTCCATCACGGCCAGACCTATCACGTCTATTTCGGTCTGAACGTCGAAAACTCCTACCTGTTCCTCTTCATCCAGATCCTGGATCACCCCATCCAGATCCTGGGCATCGCCATGCTGGTCAGCACCCCGCTCTGTCTGTTGCTCGCCTGGCGCCTGACCCGCCCCATACTGCAGTTGCAGCAGTCGGTCTCCCAACTCGCCCAGGGCAACCTGGAAATACAGATCCCCAACCTGGGGCGGCGCGACGAGATAGGCCAGCTGGCCGAACATGTCAGTCGCATGGTCGATACCCTCAAGGACATGATCCAGAAGCAGAAGCAGCTGCTCTCCGACATCTCCCACGAGCTGCGCAGCCCCCTGACCCGCATCCAGCTCGCACAGGCGCTGATCCGCCGCAAGCAGGGGGACAGCGCCGAGCTGGCGCGCATCGAAGGGGAGATAGCACGGCTCGACAAGCTGATAGGGGATCTGCTGGATCTGTCGCGGGTGCAGCAACATGTGGAGGCGCCGGTGACGCTGCCCCTGGCGGAGCTGCTGGAGCCCATCCTGGACGATGCCATGTTCGAGGCAAACCAGAACGGCAAACAGCTCAGGCTCCCTTCCCTGCCCGCCGAATCCCTCACCATGTGGCCGGAGCTGCTGGCGCGCGCCCTGGAAAATCCCCTGCGCAACGCCCTCAAGTATGCCCGCGAGTTCATCAAGGTGGACTGGTACCGGGAGGGACGGGAATGGGTGATGACCATACGGGATGACGGCCCGGGCGTGCCGGTGGAGCAGCAGCCCCGGTTGTTCCTGCCCTTCTTTCGGGTGGACGATGCCCGCAACGCCAAGACCGGGGGCACGGGTCTCGGCCTTGCCATCGCCGCCGAGGCGATCCAGCGTCATGGGGGGACCATCCGGGCCAGCAGCAATCAGCCGACCGGACTGGTCATCACCATCCGTCTGCCCATGCCCTGACCTCCCCCTTTTCATCGGCACGGGTGCTGGGTATGCTGGCGCCCGTTTCGCACCAGCCCAGGATCCTTCCATGCTCGATATCGTGCTCTACCAACCGGAAATCCCCCCCAACACCGGCAACATCATTCGCCTCTGCGCCAATACCGGCTACCGGTTGCACCTGATAGAGCCCCTGGGGTTCGAGTGGGATGACAAGCGGGTCAAGCGGGCCGGGCTCGACTATCACGAGTTTGCCGACGTCAAGCGCTGGCCTGACTATGAGGCGTTTCTGGCGGCCGTCGCCCCCCAACGGGTCTTTGCCTGCACCACCAAGGGACGCACCGCCCACTCGGCGGCCCGGTTTGCCCCCGGTGACGCCCTGCTGTTCGGGCCCGAGAGCCGAGGCCTGCCCATGGAGATCATCGAGAGCCTGCCATTCGAGCAGCGGCTGCGCATACCCATGCTGCCCCAGAGCCGCAGCATGAATCTGGCCAACGCCGTCGCGGTGTTCGTCTACGAGAGCTGGCGGCAGTTCGACTATTCAGGCTCGCTCTGACCGCTGACGATATTGGCAAGGCGGCCAGGATTCAGACTGACTGCGCCGTCCCCTGCCCCGCCAGCAGCCGTCCATCACGCTCCAGTCGCCAGCAGAGCCAACCCAGCGTCAGGCCACGACCTGCCATCAGGGCACTCATGGCGGCCCACAGGGCCGCCACACCCCATCCCTGGCAGAGCCACCAGATGGGAAAGAAGCCGGCAAACACCGCCACCAGCATGCTGTTGCGCATCTCCCGGGCCCGGGTGGCGCCGATAAAGACCCCGTCCAGCAGGAAGCACCAGACCGCCAGCAGCGGCATGGCCACCAGCCAGGGGAGCTGACGTTGCGCCTCGGCGATCACCGCCGGTATGTCGGTAATGTGGCGGATGAGCCAGTGTCCCCCCAGGGCAAACGAGAGGGTGAATGCCAGGGCGATCAGCAGCGCCCAGCCCAGATTGAGGACGATGGCCTCCCGCAGCAGCGGCCGATCACGCCGCCCGATGGCACGCCCTACCATGGCTTCCACCGCATAGGCAAATCCATCCAGCCCGTAGGAAATCAGCATCAGGAAATTGAGCAGCACCGCATTGGCGGCCACCGCCACATCCCCCAGCCTGGCCCCCTGCAGAGTCATGAACACGAAGCAGAGTTGCAGGCAGAGGGAGCGGATGAAAATATCCCGGTTCAGGGCGAGCAGCCGCAGCAGGGCCGGCCACTGGCGCCAGCGCTGCCAGGCGTTGTGCCACACCCCGGGATCAAGTCGGCGCAGATGCCGGCTCACCAGCCAGAACCCCACCCCGAGCGTGCTGTAATCCGCCAGCAGGGAAGCTGCGGCCACCCCTTTCACCTGCCAGCCCAATCCCAGCACGAACCAGGCATCCAGCACCATGTTGACGAGATTGCCCAGGATCAGCAGCAGCATGGGACTGCGTGCATCCTGCATGCCCAGCAACCACCCCATGATGACCAGATTGCACAAGGCCACCGGGGCGCTCCAGACCCGCACCGACACATATTGACCGGCATAGGTCTGTACCTCGGAAGAGCCGCCGCCGAGGGCGATGATGGCAGGCAGGAACGGCAACAACAGGAGCAACAGCACCATGCCCAGTCCGATCGCCAAGCCCAGGGCCCGCGCCAGGGTGTCGAGCTGCCCTTCGGCATGGGCTGCACCCTGAGCCTGGGCAGTCAGCCCTGTGGTGGACATGCGCAGGAAGCCAAGCAGCCAGAACAGCAGATTGATGAAGGTCGCACCGACCGACACGCCCCCCAGAAACCAGGCCTGGCCAAGATGACCGATCACCCAGGTGTCCACCAACCCCAGCAAGGGCGTGGTGACGTTGGAGAACACCATGGGCAGGGCCAGGGCGAAGACGGCTCTGTGGCGGCGAGGATCCTTCAGCCAGGCGGGAATCAGCATGGTGCGCGCCGGGATCACTCGCCAGCCAGCCGCACGATGCGCGCGAAGTCGGCCACCATGGCCTGCATGTCCACGTGGGGCACCTCACCCGGTGCCACTTTGGGTCGGAAGGTGGCCACCAGCTTCCCCTCGGGGTTGATCAGCACGATGGAGGCGGAGTGGTCGATCAGGTAGTCCTTGCGATCCCCTTCCACGATGGAATAGACCAGCCCCAAATTGCGGACCAGAGGAAAGAGGGCACTGTGAGGTGCGGTCGCCGCCTTGAACTCGGGCTCGAAGAAGGCGGTATAGCTCTTCAGGCGGGCGCTGTCATCCCGCTGGGGATCCGCCGAGATGAATACCACCTGGCTAGTGGGGGCTATCTTCTTCAACGCCGGATAGACGCTGCGCAGATCCGCCAGCGTGGTCGGACAGACATCCGGGCAGTAGGTGTAGCCGATGAACAGAAAGCTCCAGTGTCCCGTCAGGTTGGCAGGGGTAAAGGGCTGTGCATCCGCATCCGTGAGGGTAAACGGGTTGATGTCTCGCCCCGCCGGGTAGTAATCGGCCTGTTCCGGCACCGCGGGCTGACTCCAGTAATAAGCCGCCGCAATGGCGCCGATGAACAGCAACAGCAGCAGGTAAAAGCGTGGTTTAACCATATAAAACAAAGCCTTGCTTATGTTAGAAGCCCTATGGGCAAAACCGGTAGGGGTCATTGTAACCCGCCCGCCCCCGCCGCTGGCTAGTCTTGCATCCCGGCGGGAAAGCGTCTGTGCCATGGATCAGCCGCATCGGCGCCAAAACAAGAGCCCCGCTCTGGCGGGGTTCTTGTCTGTACAGGAAGAGGGATCAGGGCCGCAGCCTGTGCTGCGGCTGGGCGCGTCTCAGGGGGACGCGCAGCGGGATGACGGGGGCAGTCCAGGGCTCATCCGGCAATCCGATGTCGTGATGACGGCGAAACAGACGAACCAGGCGGACAATCTTGTCTTTGGGGCACCCAAGCCAGATGGTCCAACCATCTCCCTTGTGATAGACCCAGAGCGCATAGAACCATGTCATCCGACTGCCCTTGATGAATCGGGTGATGGAAGATGCGGGCGCTGCGGCCGGCACCGGATCCCACGGCGAGCTTGAAGCCATACCTGTCCTCCTTGCTCAACAGGTCACGCTGACGGGTCTCTTTGTCCCCAACGACGAACCAACCACGGCAGCGTACTGACTGTACGAGTCCCCAGTCTGAGGCGACTCTCCCTTCTGCGCACCGACCCGGTGATCATGCATCCCTGCCATGGCGTACTGCCCGGTGCGACTCCCCCTTCCCTGATCACCGACCATGACAGGGGCCTTATCAAAGGATATATCCGAAATGCATGTCGTGCGGCGAGACTGTGCGCACAGGAAGGAGAAGCGAAAAGGTGGGGAGGGAGATGCCATCGGCAGATGAAAATGAAGAGGCCTCCCGCAGGAGGCCTCTTCATCGCATCGGATGTTTACATCCAGTCGGCGTTGCGGATCACGCCGACCGCCAGGCCCTCTATGGTAAGGTGCTGACTGGCGAGATCCACCTCGATGGGGGAGAGCTCTTCGTTTTCCGGCAACAGCCACACCTGGCTGCCCTTGCGCTGGAAGCGCTTGACGGTGACATCCTCGTCGAGCCGTGCTACCACGACCTGGCCGTTGCGTACCTCCTGGGTCTTGTGTACCGCCAGCAGGTCCCCGTCCATGATGCCGATGTTCTTCATGCTCATGCCCTGCACCCGCAGCAGGAAGTCTGCCCGCGGGTGGAACAGGGCGGGATCCACCTGGTAGTGGCTCTCGATGTGTTCCTGGGCCAGGATGGGTTCCCCGGCCGCCACCTTGCCAATCAGTGGCAGGCCGTTTTCTTCAGGCTGCACGTCCTCTTCTTCGAGCAGCAGACGAATGCCGCGGGACGTACCCGGCATGATCTCGATGACCCCTTTTTTGGCCAGGGCCTTCAGATGTTCTTCGGCCGCGTTGGCCGACTTGAAGCCAAGCTTCTGGGCAATCTCGGCGCGAGTCGGCGGCATGCCGGTCTCGTTCATGTTCGCCTTGATGAGCTCGAGTACTTCAGCCTGGCGAGGGGTAAGGGGTTTCATAGCATGGGCACCTGTCTTTTTATACAGCACACTGGCAGTATATACAGTGCTGGGGCCAAGGCAAGGCGCAACTGGCATTTGTCGCGACCCGACGCACATTTGCCCCTCCCCCCGCTCTGAAGTACCGACTCATCGTACCTCTCGGCGACAAGCAGTCGGTGATTTGCTATGCTCACGCCGCATTTTTTTGGAGAGCAGACGCACATGTCCCTTGGACAGAAGATATCCAGAGCCATCCTGCAATGGCCGGTCAGCGGCTTGGTCAATCACAAGAGCCTACCGGAAAACCCCATCACCGAGCTCAAGCTGGATCCGGCCAGACCCATCGTCTATGCCCTGAAGACCAGCTCGATCACCGACCTGATGACCCTGCAACAGTGCTGCGAGGATCTCGGCCTGCCCGGCCCCTTCACGCCGCTGGAGCTGAACGGTCAACTGCTGCCACGCTACGTCTGTCTGGATCGTCCGCCTCCCCTGTTCGGCACGCGCAACAAGCCGCTCCCCTTCCTGCAGGAGTTCCACCAGCTGCTGGACCTGCACAAGCAGGATCCGGCGCTGGACATCCAGGTAGTACCCGTCACCCTGTTCTGGGGCCGCGCCCCGGGCCGGGAAGGCGAGGAGGCCTCCGGCTGGAACATCATCAGCAGCCTGGCGCCAAACCGCCTGAAGAAGGCGCTGATCGTGATCCTGAAAGGGCGCGAGAACCTGGTGCGCTTCTCCCCGCCCCTCTCCCTGCGCTACATGGCGGACAAGCACGGCACCGACGAGGCCATCGCCCACAAGCTGGCGCGGGTGGCCCGCACCCACTTCAGCCGCCAACAGCTGGCCGCCACCGGACCCAAGTTGCCGAACCGCAACCTGCTGTTCAAGCAACTGCTGGATTCGAGCGTGATCCAGCATGCCATCGAGGAGGAGGCCAGACGGGAAGGGATCAGCCTGGAGAAGGCGCAAAAGCGTGCCCACGGCTACATGGACGAGATCGCCTCCAATTTCTCCTATCGGTTGATCCGCCTCGGGGAGAGTTTCCTCGGCTGGCTGTGGAACAAGCTCTATCGCGGCCTCTCGGTCAACGGAGCAGAGCAGGTGCGCCAGCTCGCCCAGGAAGGGCACGAGATCGTCTACGTCCCCTGCCATCGCAGCCACATGGATTACCTGCTGCTCTCCTACGTCATCTACCACCAGGGCATGGTGCCGCCCCACATCGCGGCGGGCATCAACCTCAACTTCTGGCCGGCGGGCCCCATCTTCCGCCACGGCGGCGCCTTCTTCATCCGCCGCACCTTCAAGGGCAATCCGCTCTACAGCACGGTATTCCGGGAGTACCTCAACCTGCTGTTTGCCAAGGGCTACTCGGTGGAGTTCTTCACCGAGGGCGGGCGTTCGCGTACCGGTCGCCTGCTGCCCCCCAAGACCGGCATGCTGGCCATGACCCTGCAGGCCATGATGCGCGGGCTGGACAGGCCGGTCACCCTAGTCCCCGTCTACCTCGGCTACGAGCACGTGATGGAGGTGAATACCTACCACAACGAACTCAAGGGGAGCCGCAAGGAGAAGGAGAGCTTCCTGCAGGTGCTCGGCATCCTGCGCAAGCTGCGCAACTATGGCCGTGGCTTCGTCAATTTCGGCGAACCGCTGACCCTCAACAGCTACCTCGGCGAACATGTACCCACCTGGAAGGAGAGCATCGGCCGGGAGGAGCGCCCCGAGTGGATGGCCTCCACCGTCAATCAGCTGGCCGAGCTGCTGATGACCCGCATCAACGATGCCGCCGCCGTCAACGGCTTGACCCTGAGTGCCCTGGCCCTGCTGGCCGCCGAGCGCCACGCCCTGACCCGGGACGAACTCCAGGCCCAGCTCAACACCTATCTGGACCTGCTCAAGCAGGTGCCCTACAGCCCGCACAGCACCATGCCGGACGAGGACGCCAGGACCCTGCTGGAGCAGGCGATGGAGCTCAACAAGTTCGAGGTGAGCGAGGACAAGCTGGGCCAGATCATCAGCCTGGACCGCTATCAGGCGATCCTGCTCACCTACTACCGCAACAACATACTGCACCTGTTCGCCATGCCCTCCCTGGTGGCGGCCCTGATCGAGCGGTGCGAGGGGATCTCCCGCAGCGAGATCGTCGCCCGCTGTGTCGACATCTACCCCCTGCTCAAGACCGAACTCTTCCTGCGCTATGAAGAGGACGAGCTGCCTGAACTGATCGATGCCCTGCTGGCCGAGCTGTTACGCCAGCAACTGGTCGAGGCACGCGACGGCGGCTACTGGGTCAACCCCGGCAACCAGATGCGCCTGCTGCTCTTGGCCGAAAGCATCCAGGAGACGCTGCAACGCTACGCCATCGTGCTGACCCGCATGCTGGCCCAGCCCCACATCGAGGCGGAGCAGCTGGAAGCGGACGGTCTGATGATGGCGGAACGCCTCGGCACCCTGCACGGCATCAACGCCCCCGAGTTCTTCGACCAGAAGCTGTTCAGCACCCTGATCCACACCCTGCGCAGCGAAGGCTATCTGGATCCGGGCTGCAAACCGGATCTCGGCCGCTTCCAGGCATTGGCCGACAACATAGTGCCGCTGCTCAGCAACAAGATCCGCCGCACCATCCAGGCGGGCAACCGGCTCTGAGGCGTCGACACCCAACAAAAAGGCCGCATCATGCGGCCTTTTTTTCATCAAGGAAGGGGGGCGGGTTAGAGGTAGTGAACCATCACCCCGAGCAGCACCAGCGCCCCCACGTAGTTGTTGTTGAGGAAGGCCTGGAAGCAGGCTTCCCGCTGCCGCTCCCGGATCAGTCGCTGCTGGTAGACGAACAGCGCCGCCGCCCCCAGCAGTCCCCAGTAATAACCTGACCCCAACCCCATCAGCTGCCCGACCCCCAGCAGGATCAGCAGGGTCGCCAGTTGCAGCGCGCCGATGATCCGCTTGTCGTGACGGCCGAACAGGATGGCGCTCGATTTCAGGCCGAGCTTGAGGTCGTCATCCCTGTCCACCATGGCGTACTCGGTGTCATAGGCGATGGTCCACAGCAGGTTGGCAAGAAACAACAGCCAGGCTTCCGGCGGCAGGGCATTGGCCTGAGCCGCGTAGGCCATGGGAATGGACCAGGAGAAGGCCATGCCGAGCACCAGTTGAGGGATGGGGATGAAGCGCTTCATGAAGGGGTAGCAGACTGCCAGCAGCAGGCCGGCAAAGGACAGGCTGATGGTGAGCGGGTTCAACGTCAGCACCAGGGCGAACGAGAGAAGCGCCAGCACGGCGAACAGCACCAGCACTTCCCGCTCGGCGACCCGCCCCATGGGCAGCGGTCGCCCGGCGGTGCGTTTGACATGACCGTCGAAGTTGCGATCCGCATAGTCATTGATGACACAGCCGGCGGAGCGCATCAGGAAGACGCCCACCACGAACACGGTCAGGATCCAGGGGTCAGGCAGGCCACCAGCCGCCAGACAGAGCGCCCACAGGGTCGGCCACAGCAGCAGCAGGGTACCGATGGGCTTGTCGATGCGGGCCAACTGCACGTAGGCCAGTCCCCGCTCCTTGGTTAACAGCTTCACTCCAGCTCCTTATCCGATGGCAACGAATGAGATGATAGCGAGGGCAGGAAAAGTTCATGGACCAGCAGTGGCCATTGCCCCAGAAACAGGCGGGAACGACGCCCCCAGACGGTGGCGGCCGGACACCAGGGATTGCTCGCTATCTCGAAACAGGCCAGTTGCAGGTGATCCCGCCGCGCCGGAGCCTCACCGAAAATGCGCTCTCCCAGCGGCTGCTCTCCCAGATCCTGCAAACCGCCCCCCTGCAAGGCCGCTTCGGCAAACAGGGTCCAACCCAGGATGGCAGGCCCGCCATCACCGTGCAGGATCACCTCACGGCACATGCCCGCTGGGGCCGACACCGCCACCAGCGCCTGCTCGTCCACCGTCAGCGACACGGCGCGATTGCCGAGCAGTTGCACCGAGAGGTGATGATTGTAACGACGCAGGCGCCGGGTCATGGAATCGGCCTCCAGCAACCAGGGACGCAGCGCCTCGGGCGGTTCGCACTCTGCAGGCGCCCGCCATGGGACGAGCTGGACGAGGGGAACAGTCAACTCGGACTTCACAGCTTCACCATCCGGAGATTTCCGTTGTCAGGTTAAAAACCGGTTTATTATCCGTAAATCAATGGCGAATTGTAAGAACATCCGTGCTTGACGGCCCCGATGGCAGCATCAAAAATGGGGCATCCGTCGCTGCCGAGCCATCCAGATGAAGATCTTCAGAATTCTGCTGCTGTCCCTGGGGTGTACCCTCTTGAATACACAGGCCTTCGCCAATGAGGAAGAGGCCACCGATCCCGCCTCCTCCGCCGTCCAGCCGGGATTCGCCTATCACGCTCTGGATCCGGACATCATCACCAACTACCTTGGCGACGGCAAAACCCTCGGCTATGTACGGGTGACGGTAGAGCTGATGGCCACGGACGCTGCCGACCTCAAGTTGCTGGAGCAGCACGACCCCCTGATCCGCGACGCCATCATCCGGCTGATTGGCAGCAAGACGGGCGCACAGATCAAGTCCCTGGTGAACCGGGAAGAGCTGCGCAAGGAGTGTGAGGCCAAGGTCAATGAGCTGCTGGTCAAGGAGACAGGCAAGAAGGCGGTCCGCGAGCTCATCTTCACCAAATACCTGTACCAGTAACCACACCGGGAGGGGTCCTGCCCCTCTCACCCGTTGCATTCACTGTCGAGGACGTCATGGGTCACAAGACGCTGTGTGAGTGGCGCCGTCACGAGATCCCCGCCGATCTCAAGACGCTGCGCAAGATTGTGCGCAAACCCAAATTCGTGTGTGGCAAGTGTGCCCGCAGCGCCAATGACAAGGATTACCTGTGCCAGCCGCTGCGGCTGAAGCATAAAGAAGGGTAGGTCCCTCTTCTCACGAAGAGGTTCACGCAATATTTCAGAAGATAGAGGAAGGCTGATTTATTGATCAGTCCAGCCATGGCGACCCTGTTCAAACAGGCGACGGGCCTGCACGTCGTTGGGACAGACGCCGCGATACTCCTCTCCCGACCGTCCTGCCAGATAGAGATGCTCGGGTCGGCAATACCAGGCCAGCCCCTTCTGGCGACCCAGCTCCCAAAGGGCAACGTCCACTTTTTTCCCGCACTGGGTCTGGTGAAATGCCACCCGATCGCCAGCAAAACCGAGCTTGCCGTCCGCCTCTCCCACGTCGCTCCACACCTTCTCGCAAGGGTCGTCGGAGTTGGAAACACAGCCCCCGAGCAGGGCGGCACAAAACATGATGACGAGTGAGCGCATATTCATCCTTGGCGTCGTTGGAATCGTTGTTGAGCCGCTGCCTGCCTCGTACAGCGTCATTTGAGCAGTTCATTCTAACCAGCCCGCCCCGTTCTCACCAAGGGCTGCCCCCCTCGCCACACAAAAAATCGGGCGGGCACCAGGCCCGCCCTCAGGCGTTACAGGGAGTCACTGATCGTCGAGAGGGTTATAGTCCTGCCAGCTCTCGTCATCCAGCTCCTCCAGCTCGTCTTCCCAAGATTCCGGCTCCCAGTCATCATCGAGATCGAAATCAGGCGTCTGCGTACCCATGCTCATTCTCCTTGGATAGTGCACCGGCCTACAAAGTCTATCCAGAATAATGGGGCTCGCCAGTGGTTCCGCTCAGAGCTTAACCAGGGTGCAGCCAGCCACCTGGAGTCATGGCTCCGGTGGCATCCACGCTCTGATCCAACCCGGTGACAGACCGGGCGAACACGTCGGCTGGCAGTTCCCGCGCAGGGCGACGGTGCACCGACCTGGTCTTCGGTCACAACGCCTTGAACATGCTTGCCTCGCCCTGTCGTGGCATCGCTCGTCAGGTGCTCTGGCGCTTTTGCAATTGAAAATCCAGGGCGAGGCTCATGCCGGCCACCTCCTCGCCCGCCAGTTGGCGCAGGATCAGCTCCGCCGCCTCCCTGCCCATCTGGTGATAGGGGATCCTGACCGAAGTCAGCGCAGGATGACAGGCGCGTGCCACATCCAGATCGTCGAAACCGGCGATGGCGAGCTTGCCCGGCACGCTCAGATGGCGGCGCTGGCATTCGAACAGCACCCCGGCCGCCAGCTCGTCGTTGACGCAGATCAGCGCATCCAGTTCGGGCCAGCGCAGCAGAAACTCCCCCAGCATGGCCGCCCCCGTGCTAAAACTCGGCAGCTCAGAGGTATTGATGATGGCGTCCGGGGAGAGGTAGTTGTCCAGCAGCGCCTTCTGCCAGCCCTGCATGCGCTGCTGCAGCATCCACTGCTCCTGGCGGGCACAGAGAAAGCCGATGTTGCGATGACCGCGCTCGATGAGGTGGCGGGTCAGCTGATAACCGGCATCGAAGTTGGAGACCCCGACGTTCATGTCGATGGGATGGCGCGCCATGGCCCCCACCTCCACCACCGGCAAGCGAGCCGTCTGCAGGCGCTGCCGGATGACCTCCCCGGGATCCCCCCCAAACAACACCACGGCGGCCGGATTGTGCTGCAGGAAATTGCTGAGCAGGCTGGCCTCCTGCTGCTTCAGGTGCTGGGCATCCCCCAGCATGATCTGATAGCCCTCGGCGAGCAGGGTCTGCTGCAGCCCGGCAATCATGTCACCGCAGGCGCGCTCCGCCAGGCTGGGGACGATGACTACTATGGTCTGGGAAGTGGCGGACGCCAGCGCCCCCGCCGCCCGATTGGGGATATAGCCGAGTTCATCCACCGCCGCCTCGATGCGCTCTCGCATCTTGTCTGACACCAGCTCGGGGGTGCGCAGGGCGCGCGACACCGTCATGGCTCCCACGCCAGCCAACTGGGCCACGTCGTTGAGGGTCACCCGACCCGTGCTGCGGCGTTTTTTCGCTTCTGACATCCTTTCCCTTCCTCGGCATACGGGCATTCACTTTAAGGCAAAAGCGGGGCACTGACTATTTGCTCAAACCGGATTTTACCTTCTTTGAGGCCGATAAGGGGCAGGATGAATCCCTTTTGTGAGAGAAATGATAGCGCTATCACAGATCAATGTTAGCGCTATCTGGTAGCGCTAACTTTCGGGATCAAGCTCACAGTTATCAAGAGGCAAGATCGCTAGATTGGCGCCATCCTATCCAGCCCGGACACTGCCATGCTGACCCAATTGCTGACCGAGGAGGTCATTTCCATCGAAGCGGGCGCCCGCGACTGGCGCCACGCCATCGAGCTGGCCACCGCCCCCCTGCTTGCCAACGGCACCATAGAGCCCTCCTATGTGGCGGCGCTCTATCGCTCCCACGAGGAGCTCGGCCCCTACTACGTGCTGGGCCCGGGCCTGGCCATGCCCCACGCCCGCCCGGAAGACGGCGTCAACCGGTTGGGACTGGCGCTGACCGTACTGAAAGAGGGGGTCAACTTCGGCTCCGAGGGCAACGACCCGGTGCGGCTGCTGGTCACCCTGGCCGCCAGCGACAGCAACTCCCACGTGGAGACCATCGCCCAGCTGGCCGAGCTGTTCATGAATGAAGAAGACGTGGCGGCCATCATGGCGGCCACCAGCAAAGACGACATCTTGCGCATCCTGGCGCGTTATTGAGTGGCGCCCTGCGCCCGACAGAGGAAGAGAGCATGAAAATTCTGGTTGTATGCGGACACGGCCTGGGCACCAGCCTGATGATGGAGATGAGCATCAAGAGCATTCTCAAGGAGCTGGCCGTGACGGCCGAGGTGGATCACCGGGATCTCGCCTCCGCCGGCAGCGAGAGCGCCGAGATCTTTGTCGCCACCCGCGACATCGCCGAACAGCTGGTCAGCATGGGCGTCGACGGCCGGCTGGTATCGCTGGACAACATGGTCGACAAGGCCGCCATGAAAGAAAAACTCGCCATCGCCCTGCGCGAGCTGGGCGCACTCTAACCCCTTTGCGACTGTCTGGGCGGCTGGTGAGCCGCCGCTTCCATCTGCTTGGAGCTGACCATGGAATTTTTCAATTTTCTGATGTTTGACGTGCTGTCGGAGCCGGCCGTGCTGGTCGGCCTCATCGCCCTCATCGGCCTGATCGCCCAGAAGAAACCGGTGACCGAGTGCATCAAGGGCACGGTCAAGACCATCATGGGCTTCGTCATCCTGGGGGCCGGCGCCACCCTGGTGGTGAACTCGCTGGGCGACTTCGCCACCATCTTCCAGCACGCCTTCGGCATCAAGGGGGTCGTCCCCAACAACGAGGCGATCGTCTCCATCGCCCAGCAGTCGTTCGGCAAGGAGATGGCGATGATCATGTTCTTCGCCATGCTGGTGAACATCCTGATCGCCCGGCTCACCCCGTGGAAATTCATCTTCCTGACCGGTCACCACACCCTGTTCATGTCGATGATGGTGGCAGCCATCCTCTCCGCCGGCGGCATGAGCGGCATCCCGCTCATCGCGGTGGGCAGCCTGGTGGTCGGCGTGACCATGGTGCTGTTCCCGGCCCTTGCCCACCCCTACATGAAGCAGATCACCGGCTCGGACGATGTGGCACTCGGCCACTTCTCCACCTGCTCCTACGTGCTGGCCGGCTGGATCGGCGCCAAGTTCGGCAACAAGGCCCACAGCAGCGAAGAGGTGCAGGTGCCCAAAAGCCTGCTGTTCCTGCGCGATACCCCGGTGGCCATCTCCTTCACCATGGGCATCATCTTCCTCATCACCTCCGCCTTCGCCGGGCCCGAGTTCGTCGCCAGCGTCGCCAAGGGCAAGCACTGGTTCATGTTCTCCCTGATGCAGTCCATCACCTTCGCCGCCGGGGTCTACGTGATCCTGCAGGGGGTGCGGATGGTCATCGCCGAAATCGTGCCGGCTTTCAAGGGGATCTCCGACAAGCTGGTGCCCAACGCCAAGCCGGCGCTGGACTGCCCCATCGTCTTCCCCTACGCCCCCAATGCGGTGCTGATCGGCTTCCTGTCGAGCTTCGCCGCCGGTCTGGTGGGCATGGTGCTGCTCTACCTGCTGGGGCTCACCGTCATCATTCCAGGCGTCGTGCCGCACTTCTTCGTCGGTGCGGCGGCCGGGGTGTTCGGCAATGCCACCGGCGGTCGTCGCGGCGCTCTACTCGGTGCCTTCGCCAACGGCCTGCTGATCACCTTCCTGCCGGTGTTCCTGCTGCCGGTGCTGGGGGATCTCGGCTTTGCCAACACCACCTTCAGCGATGCCGACTTCGGCGTGGTGGGGATCCTGCTCGGCCTCATCGTACGCTGATCACTCTTGCCCATCGGGGGCATGGCCGACGGTGCCATGCCCCTGCTCATCTTCCCGCACTGCCAGCCGGGCCCCACCAGCCCGAACAACGTCGAAAATATGTGCAAACACAGTGCGTTGGATCGGATTTTCACCCCATAGCGGCAGCATCTGACAGGGGAGTACGATATGCTGATGCGCTGATGTTCAACCCGACCTCGCTCGAGGCCCTTTCCATGAAATACCTGGTAGTACAAACCAAACAGATAGGAGATGTGCTGATCTCCACCGCACTGTGCAACAACCTCAAGCAGCACGACCCTGCCGGGGAAGTTCACTATCTGGTCATGGATTACTGCGCGGGCATGGCAGAGGGAAACCCCAACATCGATCGGTTGATCGTCATCGAGAAGGCGCGCCGCAACGAGTGGCGCTACATGAAGGATTTGCTGCTGGGCATTCGCCGCGAGCGCTACGATGTGGTGATCAACAGCCAGGGCCAGATGATAGGCCTGCTCACCTGCCTCTTCTCCGGCGCCCGCCTGCGGATCGGCTTCGACTCTTTCCCATGGCGCCTGGGCCACAACCGCATCGTGCGCTTTCGCCATGACACCGAGCATCAGGGCAACAGCACCCTGGTGGACGACCGATTTTCACTGCTCAAGCCCCTCGGCCTCGCCAGGGAGGATCGCAACTACTATCTCTGGCTCAGCGACGCGGAGAGACAACGGGGGCGCGAGACCCTGCTGGCCGCTGGCGTCGACCCGACCCGGCCACTCATCGCCATGGGAGTGAACTCCCTCGGTCACTACAAGCGCTGGCCCATCGACTGCTTCGCCAAAGTCGCCCAGTGGCTCATCGAGGAGCACAATGCCCAGATCCTGGTCTATTGCGGACCGGGGGAAGAGGAGTACAACCGGGGGCTGAAGCCGCTGCTGCCAGAAGCGCTGCAGGCCAGCGTGTTTGACCATGTTCAGACCCGCTCGGTACGGGAGCTGGTGGGGCTCTTCGCCCATTGCCAGCTTTTCGTCGGCAATGACACCGGACCGCGCCATATGGCGCAGGCCATCGATCTGCCGCTGCTGACCATAGTGGCGCCTGGTGGCGACAAGATCATCGCCAACCCGGTGAACCACCCCCGCTATCAAGCCATCGATATCTTCGATGCCAAGGGAGAGGATTTCCAGCTGCCAACCCAGGAGAAGGACTTCTTCGATGAGGCCCTGTTCCGCGCAATTACGCCGGAGCTGGTGAAGACTCGTCTACTCACCCTGCCCGGATGGCAGACACCCACCCCCTGAACGCTTCTGCGAACTCATCGAGATCGAGAGAATTGATCTCCTGCTGCAGCACGTTTTTGGAAAAAATCACGACCGCATCAGCCTGGTTTGGATGCCATTCGGTGAAATTTTCACTACCACCACCAATATCGGGGTTATAAAGCCCCAAGACTGGCAATTGAAGCCCCGTCGCTATGTGGATGGTGGCTGTGTCCACCGAAACCAGCCCTTGGCAATGACGCATCTGAGTAAACAGGCCTCCCAGAGAAGGGACCTCTGGCGAGATCAGGATTCGCTCAGGTGCCGACACGCGGGCTTTCAGAGCTGAGACCTCCTGCTCCATTCCAGCAGGAAAGAGCAGACACAAGTGATGGGGGCAAGCCGCCAACATGCTCTCCAGCATGGGGACTATCTGCTCAGGCTGCAATCGACGCGAGCGCCCGCTACCATAAGGATTGAAAGCGATAACCCTCTGATTCACTGGCCACCACTCTGCAAGCTTTGTCTCCCATGCTGTGTCCATTGGCACTATATAGCGGGTATCGGGATTGGTAATGCCCATCCTGGATAACAGAAGAGAAAACTTGTCGGCGAAGTGCAAGCCTGCTGAAGCCTTCCCTAGTTTGATATCAACGCAAGCCAGACTATCGTCCATTCCCACAATATGAGAGGCATCGACTCGGGTCAGGAAGTAGATGTCCTTCATCTTGAGCTGCTTACCGAGATGAACCAGATAACCCACAGTTCCCAAGCGATGGGCCAGCCGTTTCAATTCACCATAACTGGGGCGCTTGGGCACCTCTATGACCTTGTCAGCCTTGAAGTGTTCGCGAAAGAGTGGCGCGACGTCAGGAGTGGTCACAATCCAGACTTCACGTTCCGGTTGAGCACATCGAATCTCTCTGGGAACCCAAGAGGAGATAATACTATCGCCCAATTTGGCATCCCAGCGGATTATCACTACAGGTCCGTTATCAGGTTTAGAGTTTATGTTGATGCGGTCAAATAGTTTGATGCCTAGGTATCGACGAATGCGATCTCTTGCATGTTGTAAAAAGCCTAATATCTGCATGAGCAACCCATTTCCATAAATCTACATTTTGTTTTTTATTTTTATATAAAAGACATAGTTATATATGTCATTAAAAAATCGCTCCTTGGCCCTGTAATACTCTTTTCGAATTCGACCGATTATATTTCTTGAGGCTGGCTTCACTCTAGCCCCGATATCTGAGTCCTCTCCGCTTTGCCATGCCAATGGTGGCTCGACACCATAATTATTGACCTTGTGTAAATACTCTTTATCCATGAAGTCATCGACCGGCCAAAACCATGTTTCCGATGCGGATAAAAATTTTGAGGCGGCAACTGGAGAGATAATATAAGCATGAGCACAACTGGGGCCCGTCATATATTTCACAACTGAATGACTCTCATCTATCTTTAACATATCTATCCACGGACCGATCCCCGGCAAAGAGCTACAAGTCCCACGCCCTAACCGAATATACTCAAACTCTCTGGATAGACCCTTCAGTTCACTCAAGACAGATTTAATATCAGCAGAGAACTCAATATCGTCCTCCATAATGAGCAACGGTTCCCCCAAACGTAAGCACTCATTCCAAAGTGATCTATGGCTTGAAAAACACCCCTGCTCTCCCTTTGTCAGTTCATGTCCTTTTTCCCACATTCGTTGAGCATTATCATACTCTTTTATCTCCGTTGTGAGTCCGTTCACAGCATCGAAAAATGTAAAGTCCAGTCCAAACGAAGATAGTTCACGAGATATTTTTTCTCGTCGGACAATCGATGTCGCCAAACTAATGACGCGAATCTTCATTTTGACTCCCAAAGACGATGGATGCTGTCATAACCAACGACGCGACAAAGAAACTGATACCGGAATTGTGGCCAAAGAACGCCTGACTGAGGCAATAGTCAATAGATGAGAACGTGGTAACAATAAGCAAGGTGGCCCCACAATGCACATCGATATTATGAGGCTGGCGCAATTTCCTCCTCACTATAAGCACAGGAGCAATCAACATGAACAACAAGGAACCCAGCCCCAAAATGCCACGTTTAGCCATTTCATCGAGAAATTGATTATGGGCATGAGAATTGAAGTTGAAAATAAACTGAGTTATCTTCCCCTGTTCCAATTGTGCCTTCTGTGATTCTCTTATCCCATGGTTACCCCAGCCAAACAGTGGCTTCTCTGTGAAACTTTGCCAAGCACTTTTCCATAGCTGCAGCCTGATACCGAGAGAAGTGTTGAGATTTGTCTTGTCCATATACTGGCTGATATCGCGCTGCGCCAGCTCAATTCTTTTTTCCACGCCACTCTCTGGCTGAACAACGAAGAAAACACCACAAAGAAGAACACTTATCACCATAATCAGGGTTCCCTTACGATAAAGGCACTCCTTAAACAACATTGCGATAGTGATCAAGATGACGGGGAGCATCACCCAGCCACCACGGGAACCCGAGAGAAAGCTGGCGCCCATGCCGGCACAGGTTCCCACCAGCATGAAAAGTGCGAAAGCCAGCTTCCCCTTCTTCTGCGCCCACAACAAACCACAGAGGCAAAACAATCCCAGTGACATGGCAATATTGCCGCTCTGAATTGGCATCACATCGCCAAATGCTCGCTCATAAGCCAAAAAGAACTTGTCATGGATAGCGATGGCAAACGCAAGAATGGCACCAATACCGCAACCCGACAGCAATATATTGAGGCGTACCGGCATGCAGGCCACTAAAGGCAATATGGCAGCCGCCATCAGCGCCTTGCTTGCCCTATCAATCTCACTGAACTTACCTCCATCCAGCCACACAGAAAGAGACATAACCAGAAAATAGAGCAACAAACCGAGTCCAATTAGCTTGAGTTCCCGAGGCATTGCCCAGGACTCACGCCTCTTCGTACACATAAAGTAAAGGCTGGCTAACAATAATACGGCGGGCCCATAAGAGTACCCACTTGAAACAGACAACGACAATGCCCCAAACAAGAAGGCTGACAGTTGCACCACCCAAGGCAAGACTTGGTCACAAGACAACTTAAACAAACCCTGGCGGGCCGACGAATCTGTACTTGAGGACATGCTCTTCTCTGTAACGGTCTTATTTTCTGAAGACATAGTTGCCACGGATCTTGCGCCACAGACCGAACATGTCGGTGCGGGGGAAGATGGCGATCCGGCGGATCTGGAACGGATCCCGGTGCATGGCTCTGGGGCCGCTGTTGGTGGCCACAGCATAGCGATAACCGGCGGCAACGGCCTGGGCTTTTGCACTGTCGTTCAGATCCCCGTAAGGATAGGCAAACGAGATCAGGGGATGGCCGAGCAACTGCTCCAGCCAGGCCTTGTTGGCCTGGATCTGGTGGGCCTGCTCCTCTGGGGGGAGCGTACTCAGGCGGGGGTGAGTCAGGGTATGGCCCCCGATCTCCACATGACCGGAGGCCACCAGCGCCTTGATCTCCTCCGGGGTCATCAGGGTCACCGGGGTATCGGGGTGGGTCGGGTGCTCCACATCCCAGCGATTGTGATCCTCACCGGTCACCACATAGACCACCGCCTTGTAGCCATACTTTTCCAGCAGCGGCAGCATGCGGGTGAGGTTGTCCCGATAGCCGTCGTCCACGGTGATCATCAGGTACTTCTTGCCGTATTGCAGCCGGTGGATGAACCCGTTCTCCGCCAGGTCGGCAAATGTCAGCGTCTCGTAGCCCAGCCACTTCATCAGCTTGAGGTGCTTCTCGAACATGGCGACCGGGAGCCAGGTGCCATGCACCCCCTTTTCGCTCTCGTGCTCGATGAAGCGGTGATACATGATGACCGGCATCTCCCGGCGCAGGGTCTCGACCACGGCATCCTGATAGACGGATTCCAGCCCGGTCACGACGCCTTGCAAATCATACTCTTGCAGGATCCGTTGGCGCACTGGGTCTGGCACCACCTTGGAGGCCAGCGCCGAAGGGATCTGCGCCTTCAGACCGGCAAAATCGATGGCCAGATCCCTGGGGCCGATGTCGCCGAAGTTGCTGGCGAGCGCCTCGTCCAGATTCTGCTCCGTCACCAGACCGATGGCCCTGGCTTCGCCGATGGCAAACGCCGGACGACCGCACAGCAGCGCCTCCATCGCCACCCGACCGGCACCGATCACCAGATCGCAGCCCGCCATCAGGGCGGGCACATCGTCCACATAACCGACGAAGTCGACCTTGTCCTGAAAACGGGCAAAACGCGCCGGCACCTGGGTACCGCTGACGACGCGCACCCGGCAGGCTTCCAGATCCAGTACCTCGTCCAGCAACCGGTAGCAGAGCTCCCCCTTGGGACCGCTCAGCCGACCAATGATGGCGATCACCGGTTTGTCGTTGTCCGGTATCGGCACGGGCTGGAACTTGTCGGTCTCGATGCCGTTGCGCAGCACCTGCACCATGGCCGGGTCCACCCCCAGGTTGTCGATGATCTGGCTGGCGATATCCTCGCACACCGCCACCGCCCGATAGCCCAGCGCATGGAATGCCTTGCGGGAGGCGTGTACCGGCTGGCGCCCGTGCACCGTGGTGATCATGGGGGTGCCGGTCAGCTTGCAGGCGACGTAGCTGCTCCAGCCCGAGGCGCGCGAATGGGCGTGTACAAGCTGGATCCTGTGCTTGCGGATCAGATAGATGAGATAGAAGACGTGCCAGAAGCGGCGCAGGATGCTGCGCTTGTTGAAGCGCAACCGAAAGACCGGCCCCAGAGTCGGTTTGGTCAGGGTGTCAGAGACGTAGAAAACCTGGTGGCCACGGCGGGTCAGCTCGTTGCCGACCGTGGTGGCATAGACCTCCGCGCCCGTCACTTCGAGCTGGGAGAGAGCCATCAATATGTTCATGCAAGCGCATCCGATCGACGGGTGGCCAGAGCCACCCGTCAGAGGGGGATCAAGCCCGGTTCAACCAGGCCATGTAATCGGCCACGCCTTCGGCCACAGTCTTGAACTCGCCGTCATAGCCGACGCCGCGCAACTTGGTGAGATCCGCCTGGGTGAAGCTCTGGTAGCGACCCTTGAGGTGATCCGGGAAGGGAATGTATTCGATGGCGCCTTTCTGGTGATGCCTGATCACGGCTTCCGCCACGTTCTGGAACGGCTCAGCCCGGCCGGTACCGCAGTTGAAGATGCCGGAGTGCTGCGGATTCTGCCAGAACCAGAGGTTCACCTTGCAGACGTCGTCCACGTAGATGAAGTCGCGCATCTGGCCGCCATCCGGGAAGCCGTCACAGCCCTCGAACAGCTTGGGATTGTCACCCTGCTTCACCTGGGTATTGAGGTGGAAGGCCACGGACGCCATGGAGCCCTTGTGCTGCTCGCGGGGACCATAGACGTTGAAGTACTTGAGACCCACCACCTGGGAGTTGATCTCCGGCATCCAGCGACGCACGTACTGATCGAACAACTGCTTGGAGTAGCCGTAGACGTTGAGGGGCTGCTCGAACCTGGGATCTTCGATGAAGTTGTCGTTGCGCCCGCCATAGGTCGCGGCGGAAGAGGCGTAGATGAAGGGGATTTCCCGTTCGATGCAGTAGTGGAACAGATCCTTGGAGTACTCGTAGTTGACCTCCATGATGAACTTGCCGTTCCACTCGGTGGTCGCGGAGCAGGCGCCTTCGTGGAAGATCACCTCGATGCCGTCATCCCACTCCTCGAATTCGTCACCGGAGACGATCCGCGCCTGGAACTCGTCCTTGTCCATGTAGTCGGCGATGGTGAGGTCGACCAGGTTGACGAACTTGGTGCCGTCGGTCAGGTCATCGATGACCACGATATCGGTCCGTCCTTGAGCGTTCAGCTGCTTGACCAGATTGCTGCCGATAAAGCCAGCACCGCCAGTTACTACGATCATGGAGTTTGCCTCGCGTACGTTGTGGCCCCGTGTGACTGCCTGTTAAAGCTGTGTATAGTGGGCCAATTTGAAATTGCCGAAAAGTTTATCACGGGCCGCAAGGGGATTCGACCTCGATGACTTTTCCCCTTCGGGCCCGGCAGAGGGACCAGCGATGAAGACCAGAGACAGGATCATCCACAGCGCCACCGAGCTGTTCAACGATCAGGGCGAGCGCAACATTACCACCAACCACATTGCCGCACACCTTGGCATCAGCCCGGGCAACCTTTACTACCACTTCAGAAACAAAGAAGACATCATCCACTCCATCTTCGATCAGTACGCCCGCCACCTGAGCGACAGCTTCACTCCGATCCGCAGCAGCGAGATCCGGCTGGAGGATCTGATGGGCTACCTGGATGCCATCTTCTATTTGATGTGGCAGTTCCGCTTCTTCTACGCGAATCTGCCGGACATCCTGAGTCGCGACGAGTTGCTGCAGCAGAAATACCTCAAGGCACAGGAGCAGCTCCGTGCCACCGTGGAGACGCTGCTCAGAAGCCTGCGCGAAGGCGGCATCATCGCCGTCAGCGATGAAGACCTGCCGGATCTCGGCCAGACCATCAAGATGGTCGTCACCTGCTGGATCCCGTTCCAGATCGCCCAGGCCCCGGCCACCCGCATCACCAAACCCCTGCTCTACCAGGGGGTCTTGCGGGTGCTGTTTTTGCTGCGACCCTACGTGCAGCCACAGGTGGCCCCCCAGATACATCAACTGGAGCAACATTATCACCAACTGGCCCAACCAGCCGGGTGAGATCTGTTTCACAATTGTTGATTATCAGCATAAAAATTTGAATTTATACGCAGGGATTACAGTAAAATGTTGCCCATTCTAGGGTCTGTCGGCGTTTCGTCGCGACCGTGACGACGCCGAACCGTGCGGGTTGCACGGCCCGGGATCCTGATAACACAGTCGATACAGCAATGAGGACCGAGGATGTCTAACGGATTCTATCGTCACCTGACCGAACAGCTCGAACAGGTCAAGGCGGAAGGGCTATACAAGCAGGAGCGCATCATCACCTCGGCCCAGCAGGCCCAGATTGCGGTGGGCGGCGAGCAGGTACTGAACTTCTGTGCCAACAACTACCTGGGGCTGGCCAACCACCCCGACCTGATTGCCGCCGCCCATCAGGGGCTCGAGAGCCACGGCTTCGGCATGGCCTCCGTGCGCTTCATCTGCGGTACCCAGGACCAGCACAAGGCGCTAGAGCAGAAGCTGTCCGCCTTCCTCGGCACCGAAGACAGCATCCTCTACTCCTCCTGCTTCGACGCCAACGGCGGTCTGTTCGAGACCCTTTTCGGTGCCGAAGACGCCATCATCTCCGACGCCCTCAACCATGCCTCCATCATCGATGGGGTGCGGTTGTGCAAGGCCAGGCGCTATCGCTACGCCAACAACGACATGGCCGAACTGGAAGCCCAGCTCAAGCAGGCCGATGCCGACGGCGCCCGCTTCAAGCTGATCGCCACCGACGGCGTCTTCTCCATGGATGGCGTCATCGCCGACCTCAAATCCATCTGCGATCTGGCCGACAAGTACGATGCGCTGGTGATGGTGGATGACTCCCACGCCGTCGGCTTCATCGGTGAGAACGGCCGCGGCACCCACGAATACTGCGAGGTGATGGAACGGGTCGACATCATCACCGGTACCCTGGGCAAGGCGCTGGGTGGCGCGTCCGGTGGCTACACCTCCGGCAAGAAAGAGGTGATCGACTGGTTGCGTCAGCGCTCCCGTCCCTACCTCTTCTCCAACTCCCTGGCACCCTCCATCGTCTCGGCCACCATCAAGGTGATCGACATGCTGGCCGAGGGTCACGACCTGCGTGCCCGCCTCAAGGAGAACAGTGCCTACTTCCGCGAGCGCATGAGCGCCGCCGGCTTTACCCTGGCCGGTGCCGATCACGCCATCATTCCGGTCATGCTGGGGGATGCCAAACTGGCCGCCGAGATGGCGAGCCGCATGCTGGACGCCGGTATCTACGTGGTGGGCTTCTCCTTCCCCGTGGTACCCAAGGGTCAGGCGCGCATCCGGACCCAGATGTCCGCCGCCCATACCCGGGAGCAACTGGACAAGGCGATCGATGCCTTCATTCGCATCGGTCGCGAGCTCGGTGTGATTTGATCACATGGCTGGCTGATTAAAACGGGGGCCAAGGTTGGGCCCCATTTTATTACCCTCTGTACCCGGCATGGCGCCGTGAGGAATCTGTCATGAAAGCACTCTCCAAACTCAAATCCGAAGTCGGCATCTGGATGACCGATGTCCCGGCTCCCGAGCTCGGCCACAACGATCTGCTCATCAAGATCCGCAAGACCGCCATCTGCGGCACCGACATGCACATCTACAACTGGGACGAGTGGGCCCAGAAGACCATTCCCGTCCCCATGGTGGTGGGGCACGAGTATGTGGGAGAGGTGGTCGCCGTCGGCCAGGAAGTGCGCGGCTTCGCCATCGGCGATCGCGTCTCCGGCGAAGGCCACATCACCTGCGGCCACTGCCGCAACTGCCGTGCCGGTCGCACCCACCTGTGCCGCAACACCATTGGTGTGGGTGTGAACCGCCCGGGTTCCTTCGCCGAATACCTGGTGATCCCGGCCTTCAACGCCTTCAAGCTGCCGGACAACATCCCCGATGAGCTGGCCGCCATCTTCGATCCGTTCGGCAACGCCGTGCACACCGCCCTCTCCTTCGATCTGGTGGGTGAAGACGTGCTCATCACCGGCGCAGGCCCCATCGGCATCATGGCCGCTGCCGTCTGCCGTCACGTTGGCGCCCGTCACGTGGTGATCACCGACGTCAACGAATACCGGCTGGAACTGGCCCGCAAGATGGGCGCCACCCGTGCCGTCAACGTAGCCAAGGAGAAGCTCTCCGATGTCATGGAAGATCTCGGCATGACCGAAGGGTTCGATGTGGGGCTGGAGATGTCCGGGGTGCCCAACGCCTTCCAGGACATGATCGACAAGATGAACCACGGCGGCAAAATCGCCATGCTCGGCATTCCTCCCTCCACCATGGCCATCGACTGGGGCAAGGTGATCTTCAAGGGACTCTTCATCAAGGGGATCTACGGCCGCGAAATGTTCGAAACCTGGTACAAGATGGCAAGCCTCATCCAGTCTGGCCTGGATCTCAGCCCCATCATCACCCACCATTTCCATATCGATGACTTCCAGCAGGGCTTCGAAGCCATGGGCTCGGGCAAGTCCGGCAAGGTGATCCTGAACTGGGATTGACGACGCGCGAGGGGCGTCTGGGCAATCAGCGCGCCCTCTTTTGTTCAGCCTCACGAAACCCGGCGCATGCCGGGTTTTTTTATGTGGGATCACCCCTTCCCGCTCTACCACTTTGTTTGCAGATTGCTTAACACTTCACACACAAGCGTTTAAATGGCTGTAACTATTCGGTTATAATCCCGTCGTTTTCTGGGGATAATAAGAGCCTGCTGGGAGTACATGAGCGTGTTGAAAAAACTGAGCTATTTGCTGGCTGCCGGGATGGCGGCCGCCACTCTGTCCGGCGCCGTCCTTGCCGCCGATGACATGTCGACAGAGGCCATCGCCGAGCGTATTGCCCCGGTTGGCCAGGTTTATACCGCCAAGGATCTGGAAGGCATTGCGACCGCCGCGGCCGCGCCTGCGGCAGCCTCCTCCGGCCCACGTGACGGAGAGACCGTGTTCAAGGGTGCCTGCTTCGCCTGCCACGATACCGGTGCCGCCGGCGCCCCCAAGCGAGGTGACAAGGCCGCCTGGGAGCCACGCATCGCCCAGGGATTCGACACCTTGCGCAAACACGCCATCGAAGGCTTCACCGGCAAGGCTGGCATGATGCCACCGCGGGGGACCTGCGCCACCTGCAGTGACGAAGAGATCGAGAACGCCATTCACTACATGATCGACAAGCTCTAAGTAATTGAAAGGGCTCCTCTTGCAGCCCTTTCAATCCCATCACTTCCGACTACGCTTGAAGGTAAGTTTTTTCGGGAGTGTTGCATGTCAGTTCAGCCCACCACACCGCCAGACTCGCACTCCTTGCTGGCGGTCGTCTCCTCCATCATGGATTTCCCCGCCCCCGGCATTGCCTCCCCCGAGGATTACGCCCGACTGGTCGGCCTGCTGGACACACTCTGCCCTCTGCAACATTTCGCCATGCTGGGGCTGGCCGACGGGGGGCTGAACTGGCGCTACACCTATCAGCTTCCCGACGTGTTCAAACAACAATTGGGACGGGAAGAACCTCGCCTCACCGAACAGCTCACCCGGCTCGATGAAGGTCAGGGCTGGTGCGTGCAGCCTGTGGAGCATATCGACGTGCAGTGGTTGTTGGCACGCAGCACCCCGGAGCAGGCACCCACCCTGAGGCTGCTGCTGGAGTGCCTGGCCAAACGCCTGCACGAAACCCAGACCGGTACCCAGCTGGCGGGGCAGGCCTCCCCTCTCATGCAGCGGGATCCCCAGTGGCAGGAGAAAATCGAGAAGATCGGCCGAGTGATGCGCCTGGCTCACAACCTGCCTCAGCATGCCCTGTTTGCCCAGTTGGAAGCTGTGTTGCGCCAGATGCTCTCGGTCAGCGACATGTTGCTGATCCGGCTGGAAAACCAGCGACTGGAGCGACTCTATCCACCACACCTGACATACGACGATGACATCATTCGGGCCATGTGCCACAGCACCAACAGCGTAGAGCGCCATGAAGAGGGGCTTTACTGGTACAGCCTGCCCCTGCGCCAGCAGCAGCAATACTTTGCCCACCTCATCCTCAACATGACCCGGCCTCTGGAAACCGATGACAGGCTGTTCCTCGATTTCCTGCGCCATCAGCTGACCCTGTTGCTGGAGCTCAAAAGGGTGCGACAGCAACTCGATGAGCTCAACTCGGAGGAGTCCATCAACCAGCGACTCCAACAGCTGCGCCAAACCAACTTGAGGTTGCAGAAACGGCTCAAGCATCATCAGGAGCTGGAGCGGCGGCTCCAGTTCAATGCCTTGCACGACCCGCTGACCCAGTTGCCAAACCGGGCGCTGCTGATGAATCACCTGCATCATGCCATGACCCGCTACCGCCGTTACCAGACAGCCGGCTTCACCCTGATCTTCGTCGATGTGGATCACTTCAAGCAGGTCAATGACGCCCTGGGCCACAGTGCTGGCGATCAGTTGCTGCAGGAGCTGGGCAGCAGGCTGCAAGGCTGCATCCGGCAAAATGACATGGTGGCGAGGCTCGGAGGGGACGAATTCGTCATCTATCTGGACAACAGCCAGCGGGAAGAGGACATCAGCCCCGTGCTCAATCGCCTGATTGGCCGTATCGGCCATCCGTTCCGGCTCCAGGGCAACGAACTGACCATCACCGTCAGTCTGGGGGTCGCCAGTGTGACGGAGCAAACGGCCGATGTCAGTGAACTGCTGCACCAGGCAGACCTCGCCATGTACCAGGCCAAGCGCAACGGCCGCAGCCGCATCGTCATGTATTCGGAGGCCTGTACCGAACAGGCGGGGTCACCGGAAGAGCGGCTCTTCAGAGCCTTGCGGGAAGGGCGGATTGTGCCCTACTTCCAGCCGGTGATCAGGCTGTGTGACAGCCGCCTGGTCGGACTGGAGGTGATGGCGCGCTGGATAACGGAGGAAGGGGAGCTCAAGGATGCATTCGACTTCATTCCTCTGGCGGAACAGTGCGGCCTCATTCAGGATCTGGACCGCCAGATCCTCAAGCGCACCTGCCAGCAACTGAAGCTTTGGCAACCCGCCTCCGGGGTCGGTCGTTTCAGGATAGCCATCAACCTCTCCGGCAAGCACCTGGCCAGCCACGAGCAGATCATGCAACTGCTCACCATCATGGAGGAGGAGGGTGTCATCCCCGCATGTTTCATCTTTGAGTTCAACGAACGCGAGCTCTCCCGGCAGAGTGCCGACTCCCTCACTGCCTTGCATGAACTGAGGGCGAAAGGGATCCAGGTCAGCCTGGATGACTTCGGCACCGGCTTCTCTTCCCTCAACGCCCTGTTTCACTTCCCGGTGGATTACATCAAGGTGGACGACAGCTTCACCCATCGCATGTTGAACTCCCCCAAGGATCTGGCGCTTATCCGTGCCATGCGGGACATCTGCCAGGACCTCGACTTCACCCTGGTGGTCGAGGGGATCGAAAATCAGCAGCAGTTGCAAAAGCTCATCGAGCTTGGCTGCGCCCTCGGGCAAGGGCGCCATATCTCGCCCCCGCTGCCGGGAGCCGATATTCCCCCTCTGCTGGGTCAGGCTTCTCGAGAGACCAAGCCTTCCGACCTCAATCCTTCTTGAACAGGGCCCGCAGGTTGGCGACACCAACCTGCCCCTTCTGCTGGCGCTCCTCGGCCGTCACCTTCTTCTGGTTTTCCCACTCCAGGTCATCCTGGGGCAGCTCCAGCAGGAAGCGGCTCGGCTCCGGCCGCACCGACTCGCCAAACTGGCGGCGCTCCTTGCAGAGAGTAAAGGTCAGCTCGGTCTGGGCCCGGGTGATCCCCACGTAGGCGAGGCGCCGCTCCTCCTCCACGTTGTCCTCGTCGATGCTGGTCTGGTGCGGCAGCAGCCCCTCCTCCATACCCACCATGTAGACATAGGGAAACTCCAGTCCCTTGGAGGCGTGCAATGTCATCAGCTGCACCTGATCCGCCTCATCCTCCCCTTCGTTGCGCTCCATCATGTCCCGCAGGGTGAGCCGGGTAACCACCTGAGCCAGCGTCATCGACTCCTCCAGCTCATCCCCTTCCAGCATCTCGCTGATCCAGCGATAAAGGGTGGAGACGTTTTGCATCCGCATCTCCGCCGCCTTCGGACTGGGGGAGGTCTCATAGAGCCACTCCTCGTAATGGATCTCCTTGATCATGTCCCGTACCGCCTCCACCGGATTGCCGCGCAGCGCCTGATCGCCAAGCCTCACCAGCCAGTTGGTGAAGGCCTGCAGGGCGGATAGACCGCGTCCGGAGAGGTGTTGCTCCAGCCCCAGCTCGAAACTGGCGGCAAACAGGCTCTTGCCACGCTGGTTGGCGTACTGGCCCAGTTTTTCGAGGGTAGTGGGGCCTATCTCGCGGCGCGGCAGGTTGACCACCCGCAGGAAGGCGGTGTCCTCGTCCGGGTTCACCAGCAGCTTGAGGTAGGCCATGATGTCCTTGATCTCGGTGCGGGAGAAAAATGAGGTACCGCCCGAGATACGGTAGGGAATGCGGTTGGTCATCAGCGCCTTCTCGAAGATGCGCGACTGATGGTTGCCCCGATAGAGGATCGCGTAATCCTTGAACCGGGTGCGGTTCATGAACTTGTGGCCCATCAGCTCGGCGGCGATACGCTCCGCCTCGTGCTCCTCGTTCTTGGCAAACAGCACCTTGAGCTTCACCCCCTCGTCCAGCTCGGAGAAGAGCGCCTTGTCGTAGACGTGGGGGTTGTTGGCGATCAGGATGTTGGCGCACTTGAGGATGCGCCGCTTGGAGCGGTAGTTTTGCTCCAGCTTGATGAGCCGCAGATTGGGGAAATCTTCGTTCAGCAGCACCAGGTTCTGCGGCTTGGCCCCACGCCAGGAGTAGATGGACTGGTCGTCATCCCCCACCACGGTAAAACGGGCCCGCTCGCCGACGATCTGCTTCACCAGCTCGTACTGACTGGTGTTGGTGTCCTGGTATTCGTCGACCAGCAGATAGCGGATCTTGTTCTGCCAGCGCTCGCGCACCTCCTGGTTGCTCTTGAGCAGCAGGGTCGGCATCACGATGAGGTCGTCAAAATCCAGCGCGTTGTAGGCCACCATCTGGCGGTGGTAGCGCTCGTAGAGCTGGGCCATCAGCACCTCTTCCGGCCCGTGGGCGATGCGCATGGCGCGAGCCGGCAGGATGAGATCGTTCTTCCAGTTGGAGATCTGGCTGATGAGGGCCGAGAGCTTGTCCTTGTCGTTGTCGAGCTCTGCCTCGGTCAGCTCCTTGAGCAGCGCCAGCTGATCGGTGTCATCAAACAGGGAGAAGTTGGCCTTGAGGTTCAGGCTCTTGTGCTCGCGGCGGATGATCTCGAGCCCCAGGGTATGGAAAGTGGAGACCATCAGCCCCCGCGCCTCCTTGCGACCCAGGGTCTGGCCGACCCGCTCCTTCATCTCCCGCGCCGCCTTGTTGGTAAAGGTGACCGCCGCTATGTTGCGTGCGTTGTAGCCGCACTGCTGTACCAGATAGGCAATCTTGTTGGTGATGACGCGGGTCTTGCCCGATCCGGCACCCGCCAGCACCAGGCAAGGGCCGGAGACATACTTGACCGCTTCGTTCTGATTGGGGTTGAGCTTCATGGGCCGGATCTCTTGGCTTATGATGAGGGGCGGCATTGTAGCAGAGATCCCGCAGGCAGCCGAAACCGGGCACGGGATCCCGCCACTTCATCTTGTGTTTACCCGCCATTTTCCGGATCATGACCGACTTTTCCAGACGAGATGAGGGGAGCATGAATCAGCAACAGCACGACCGGCTGCGCGGCCAGTTTCCAGCCTTGGCGCAGGAGGTGAACGGCCACCCTCTGGTCTATCTGGACAACGCCGCCACCACCCAGAAACCGCAAGCCGTGCTGGATGCGATCAATCACTACTATCGGACCGACAATGCCAACGTGCACCGCGCCGCCCATGCCCTGAGCGGCCGGGCCACACGCGCCTTCGAAGATGCCCGCGAGACGGTTGCCCGCTTTATCAATGCCCCTCGCAGCCACGAAGTGATATGGACCCGTGGCACCACGGAGGCGATCAATCTGGTGGCCCAGAGCTGGGGGATGAGCGAGCTGAGGGCGGGGGATGAAATCGTGCTCAGCACCCTGGAGCATCACGCCAATATCGTCCCCTGGCAGCTGGTCGCCCAGCGTACCGGTGCCGTCATCCGGGTCATCCCCCTCGATGAGCGGGGCGATCTCGACATCGCTGCCTATCTGGCCCTGCTGGGACCACGTACCCGACTGGTGAGCGTGGCTCACGTCTCCAATGCCCTGGGCACCGTCAATCCAGTCAAAGAGATGGTGGCAGCGGCCAAGGCGGTCGGGGCCCTGAGCCTCATCGACGGCGCCCAGGCGGTGGCCCATCTCGTGGTGGATGTGCAGGCTATCGGCTGCGACTTCTACGCCTTCTCCGGCCACAAGCTCTATGGCCCGACCGGGATCGGCGTGCTGTGGGGCCGCACTGAGCTATTGGAGCGGATGCCCCCCTGGCAGGCCGGCGGCGAGATGATAGACAGGGTCAGCTTCAGCGGCACCACCTTCAACACCCTGCCCTTCAAATTCGAGGCAGGCACCCCCCATATTGCCGGCGCCATCGGCCTGGCCGCAGCCATCGGCTTTGTGATGGAGCAGGACAAGGATTCATTGGCCAGCCATGAAGCGGCGCTGACCGACTATCTGGTTGCCGGACTGCAACAGGTGCCAGGGCTGCGTCTGGTCGGCGACCCCGGTCAGCGCGCCGGCGCCATCTCCTTCCTGCTGGAGGATATCCACCCACAGGACGCCGCCACCCTGCTCGACATGCAGGGCATAGCCCTGCGGGTCGGCCATCACTGCGCCATGCCGCTGATGGAATCGCTCGGTATCGGCGGCACGATGCGTGCCTCCCTGGCCTGCTACAACAATCGGGACGATGTCGACGCCCTGCTGGCCGCCCTGCACAAACTCCGTGACTTCTTCTAAGGCAGACAATCCAATGAACAGCCTCGCAACCTACACCCGGATAGGCGTTGAGCCCGACGCAAATAGCATCCGTCAGCAGTTTGCGGCAGCAAACGGCTGGGAGAACCAGTACCGACTCATCATCCAGCTCAGCAAACTGCTGCCTGCACTGCCCGGCGAATGGCAGCAGGAGGCATTTCGCCTCAAGGGGTGTGAGAGCCAGGCTTGGTTGAAAGGAGAGAAAGGTGAGGATGGCAACTGGCACTTTGCTTGCGATTCCGATGCCCGCATCGTGCGCGGTCTGATTGTCATCGTACTGGCGGCGCTCAACCACCAATCTGCAGCGACGATCCACTCCTTCGACATGGAGGACTATTTCACCGAACTGGGGCTGGAGAAACACTTGAGCCCGTCGCGGGGCAACGGGCTCAGAGCTATCGTGTTGGCAATCCGGGGGCTGGCCGTCTAATCCGCCTTGTCCAGTGGTCGATCAGGCTTCGCCAATCGACCCTGCGCCTTCATTTCCGGCCTCTTTCTCGGCGCGGGCTCCCCGCTCGGCAATCTTCTTCAATACCCGAGACGCAGCAACCAAGCCAAAGGTCGCCGTCACCGGCGTCACGGCACCGAAGCCGGAGGCGCAATCCATCTTCATATTGCCGTCGCTGGCCGCCTTGGCCTGGCAGGTGCCGCCATTGCCATCCGGATAACTCAGCTGCTCGGTTGAGAAGACACACTCCACCCCGAATTTGCGCGCCGGATTCTTGCTGAAGTTGTGCTGTCGGCGCAGGTCGGAGCGCACCTTGGCGGCCAGCGGATCCTGAATGGTCTTGGCCAGATCGGCCACGGTGATCTGGGTGGGGTCCATCTGCCCACCGGCGCCGCCCGCCACAATCACCGGGATCTTGTTGCGCTTGCAGAAGGCAATCAGCGCCACCTTGGCCTTGACCGAGTCGATGGCATCCACCACATAGTCAAACTCCCGCTTGATATGCTCGCCCAGGTTGTCGGCGGTAACGAAGTCATCCACCTCGATCACCTCGCAATCCGGGTTGATGGCTCGAATGCGCTCGGCCATCACCTCCGTCTTGAGGCGACCGACCGTGCCCTGCATGGCGTGGATCTGGCGATTGGTGTTGGTGATGCAGATGTCATCCATGTCGATCAGAGTGATCTGGTTGATACCGGCCCGAGCCAGCGCCTCGGCCGCCCAGGAGCCGACGCCACCAATCCCTACCACACAGACTTTCGCCTGGCTGAAGGAACGCAGCGCACTCTGACCATAAAGACGGGCTATGCCCCCGAATCGCTGTAGATACTCTGCTTTCATACCACCACCTTGCTTGAGGGCGGCCATTATAGCGGCAACCTCTCTCAGGGGCGATGATCGGATGATGGTGGTGTTGATGTGAGTGAGAGAAAAGGAGTGCGGTATCGAAAACGAAAAAAAGCCCAGTCTTTCGACTGGGCTTCTTAAGTAGTGGCGGAGCGGACGGGACTCGAACCCGCGACCCCCGGCGTGACAGGCCGGTATTCTAACCGACTGAACTACCGCTCCGCATTCGGTTAGCTT
>NZ_JBFOCV010000014.1:0-1618 GCF_040907975.1 Aeromonas sp. s10
ATGACCCCGGCGACCTGTTCGATTTCACCGGAGAGGCCGACGATGCCGTGACGGGCCTGGGCGACGACCTGGGCCCCCGCATCGGCCTGCTCGTTGGCCTGCTTGGCGACGTCGGCTGCCAGGGATGCATTGCCGGCGATCTCGGTGACGGTGGCCCCCATCTCGTGGATGGCGGTGGCGACCTGGACGGTGCGATCCCGCTGGGCGGTGCAGTTGTGCTGGGTGAGCTGGGCCTTGGCGGCCACCTCGCTGGCGGTGGCCGCCACCTGGCGCGAGTTGCTCGCCACCTGCACGATGGCCCCGTGGATCCGGGTCACGAACTGGTTGAAGCTGTGGGCAATCTCGGCCAGCTCGTCCTTGCCGGTAAGACTGGCGCGGCTGTCGAGGGCGAGGTGGCGGGCCACCTCGCCAATATGGGATTGCAGGAAGGAGACCCGGCGGCGCAGCCCGATGAGGATGAGGGTCGAGACGAGCAGCGAGATAATGATGGCGATGGCGATGATGGCGATCATCTGGGTACGACCGCTGTCATAGCTGTTTTCGCTCAGGTCGTTGCGATGCTGGGCCTGACCTATCAACCCGTCGAGCAGCTCATTGGCGCCCTTGCGCATGACCCCGTAGCTCTGGCTGTAGCGATCCCGGTAGATGGCGCGTGCCTCGTCCATCTTGTTGTCAGAGAGCGCCTGCAACATGGGGGTCAGCTCCTCCCGCTCCACCCGGGTGAATTGATCGAGCAGGGTCTGGGCCCTGGCCCGGGCGTCGGGATCGACCTGGGCCTTGACGGCCTGCTCCATGGCCTGGCGCATCTCGGGAATGTCTTCCTCGCGGGTCTCCTTGACCCGGGTCAGCACCCCCTTTTCGTCGCGCAGGGAGGTGTCCTGCAGCAGCATCATGTCGATGCCGACGCGCATGCGCGGGATGCGGGAGGCCACTTCCGCCATGGCCCGCATGGGGGTGGCGGTATTCTGGAACAGCTCTTCGGCCTGCTGCCTGATGTTGTCCATGCTGCGCAGACTGGCGGCGCCAACCAGCAGCAGGGCGAGACAGGGCACGGTGACGGCCAGGATCAGTTGGGTTTTGATGGTGAGGTTGCCTGCCAGCATGTTGACTCCTTGGTGTGTTGCTGTGTCGCTACTGTAGCGGCTTGTCATGACGGTTCGCCGTCATGGGGGTCGGTATTCCCTGTCGACCCGGTGAAAAAAGGGCGCCGCAGCGCCCTTTCATCTTATAACCGGAAGTTGCCGACCAGCTTGTCGAGCTCGCCGGAGAGCTGTTGCAGGCTGCGGCTGGACTCGGTCAACTGGTGGGCGATATCAGCGGTCTCCATGGTGAGCTGGTTGATGTCCTCCACGTTGCGGTTGATCTCCCCGACCACGCTGGACTGCTCTTCGGTGGCGGTGGCGACCTGGATGTTCATGTCGCTGATCTGGGTGATGTGCCCGGTGATCTGGTCGAGGGCACCGTTGGCCTCGTCGGCCTGGGTCACCACCCGCAGGCTCTGGTTGCGTCCCTGGGCCATGGCACTGACGGCGCGGGCGCTCTGCTCCTGGAGGCTGTTGATCATGCCCTGGATCTCGGCGGTGGAGGCGGCGGAGCGGCTGGCGAGGTTGCGCACCTC